>JAYSYV010001416.1:0-9344 GCA_043727245.1 Chloroflexota bacterium
GGGTCGGGCAGTTCAAGCTCCCAGTTGAGCGCAAAAATTTTGCCGGTTCGCACCAATCCAGCCGCCGCCAAGACCCGCTCCTCGGTGAGCAGGTTTAGCGTGCCAACTTCATCATCCTCACCCCACAGGCCCCAGGCCGAATTGGGAGGATTGCCCGGTTTTACCGGTAGAGCATCGAAATCAGGTAAGTGTTCATCCCGCTTGTTGGTCAAACTTGACCTCCTTGTTTCTAAATGCAAATCTATTTAATATCTGGAAGCAAGCCTTAAAATTTGGCCCTGGTAAAAACCTTGCGGGCGTTACCTTCGAGGATTTTGTAGCGGTCTTCGTCACTCAGCCACGAAATATGCTTCACGAAATCAACTGTTTCATCGAACTTCCTGTCGGTGTTGGGGTCAACAGTCTGGGCCGTACCAAACATTTCGGTGGCAAATAGCACGTTATCCACGCCCATCTTGCGAATGAGCATGCATCTCCATAGAATCCTGGTCATAGATGGCCGTATCGAAATAGAGATTTTTGACCGCTTCCTCAAAAGAGTGTTTCGCGCCGATTTAGAGCGCCCGGTGGCGGTTCCAATGGTAAGGGGCCGCGCCGCCGCCGTGAGGGACAATCAGCTTGAGGGTCGGATAGGGGTCGAAAATGTCCGAAGCGCACAACTCGTAGCCCGCCAGAATATCAATCATCAGATAGTGCGAACCGTTGAGAGGGCGGGCCGGGTCGCAGGTCGAACTGGCGTGAATCATGCCCGGTATGTCCAGTTCGACCAGCTTTTCCCAAAGT
The DNA here is from genome assembly GCA_043727245.1 of Chloroflexota bacterium. Classification (GTDB taxonomy): domain Bacteria; phylum Chloroflexota; class Chloroflexia; order Chloroheliales; family Chloroheliaceae; genus 54-19. Next base: position 784 of record JAYSYV010001416.1, read on the forward strand.
CAAAATTCAGTGGGCCTGTTCAAAAGCCAACCAGTGATTGAGCCAGGGTAGAACCTCGCGCCCATCGTAACGATGAGGCCCGTCAAATACGCTGTGATAAAGCTTTTCTTGTGCGCCGCAAACCCGGTAAGCTTGCCCGCTGATGGCTAATTGCTCGGTTACATTGGCGAGGCCGCGCTCGCCGTTTAGTTCATCTCGCGAACCGCTTTCAACCAGCAAGGGCCGAGGACACACCAGCGCCCCAAGGTCGCCCATATCGGCTTGTTCCCAGAGGCCAGGCACGTAATTGCAGCTACAATTGGCGTTGAGGCGTAGCAGGGAATCTTTGTAGCCATAAAAATAACCGCTTACCACGGCGACTTTCACCCGCTCGTCAAAGATGCTCAACCAGAGGGTTTGCATACCGCCACCCGATAGACCGACACAACCCAGCCGCGCCATGTCGCAATCCGGGCGGGTAGCCGCGTAATCCACCAGCCGCATTAAATCCCAGGTCAGCATCCCGGCCAGGGTTTGACCCAGCGGTTGGGCCATATGGTTAAGCATCGCGCAAGAACTGGCTAAAAGCTGGTCCGGCGCAGCGCCCTGGGAAAGTTTCTCGCGCCTTTCGCCAAAACCCCGCGCATCCGGGCATAGCACGATATAACCGGCTTTTACCAGTTGTAGACCATAATCGTATTTATAAAAGTCGATTCTTTCGGAAATTATGGGTATCTTGCGCCGTCCGGCGACAGCTTCTTTACCACCTCCGCCGTGACCGGCCAGAGCCAGCATTACCGGACGGCGCTCACCGGGCGACATTCCGGCAGGTGTTAAAATGTAGAAAGGCATGCGGATACCCGGTTCGGTACTGATTTCAACTCGCTGGCTCGAATAACCGTCGAACACTTCCGGCGTATCGTAGGTAGGCTGCATAGGGGTACTCTCGAAATTAGCCAGGCCGAGTAAAGCCGCTAATTTCTCTTTCAGCCGGGTCTGCCACGCCTGGAACTGGGCCAGATTTAAATCGGCAGGCAATCCCAACTGCCGAGCCAGACGGTCGAATCGCTCTATAAAATAAGCCTCGCTGGTTAAATATTCCATGTTATTCCGCTCCTTTATACCATTATATATGTTTTTAGAAACAAATAACAAGACAGGGACAGGATAATAAAAATTATTGGAAAAATTCCTAATCAAAACTTGACAGGGGTCTTAAAATACTTTGGTAGGCGTTAACCTGCTTTCCCGGTAAGTCAATCCTTTTGCTAACCTTCACCCTTATCTTTTATTTTGCAGGATATGTCCCAGAGTTAAAATCAACCAACCTGGCATCGCTGGAGTTATATTACATTTTGAAAAAATTACATCCAAAGAAAGACCGGGCCACGGCTAAACCTGGCCGGTCGAATATGCCAAAGGGCGCAGAAGAAACCCTTATCGAAGGCGGTCACAGTCGCCGCCGCTTTCTGAAACTGGCCGGAACAGCCACGGTTCTGGGGGCCGGGCTGGCGGCCTTCCCCTTGACCGCCGGGACTCTCCTGGGCCAGCCTTCCGATTTTTTGGTTGAGAATGGTTTTCCTGGCAGTGGAACTTTCTTGTCGCCAGTCCGGACGGTTCGCCAGACCTATAACGCGTTGGGGAGCTACTGGGAAGTTCATAACGGTGATGGAACCGAGATAAAACTAGCCCTACGCACCAGCTCGGATGGCGTTAATTTTAGCGATTGGCTGGATTGTCCGTGCGATACTTTCGAGGGTCCGGTAATTGTTAACCGGGTGCGTTTCTTTGGCCGCCTTCAATTTATTAATGAACCCTTTATTCAGTTCAAACTGGAAATCCCCGCCAGAGCGCCGGTAAGACTAGCCGGGCTTACTTTTATTGATTCCAGTGATGGGCCTTCCCGGATTATGGCCCAGGACAATTCCTCACTGGCAGGAAAGCCGGAAATCCCTTTCATTATTAAGCGGGCCGGTTGGGGAGCCGATGAGAGCTTGCGGTTTGGTGCGTTGGGTGAGGTCTGGCCGCCTGAGTATCGCTTCCCGAAGGTATTGATAGTTCATCATAGCGATACAGGCGATACGAACAAGGATGATCCACCAAAAGATGTGCGAAGTATTTACCGCTATCACGCTATTACGCAGGGTTGGGGCGATATTGGCTACAATTTCCTGATTGACTGGAAGGGAAATATCTATGAAGGCCGGTCGGGTGGCCCGAACGTAGTCGGTGGACACGCTTACCAGTATAATTACGGCAGTATCGGGGTTTGCCTGTTAGGCAACTTTCAAGCCGAAGACCCGACTGCCGAGCAAGTGAACGCCCTGGTCAAGTTGCTGGCCTGGCATGCCGCAACCCAGGATATTAATCCCTTTGGGGAGATTTTCTTTATTGACCGTAAAGTGAAGTCTATTTGTGGACACAGGGATGTTATTAATACCGAATGTCCGGGCGATCATGGCTATGCCCTCCTGCCGGACCTGCGCCAGCGAGTAGCCGACCTGACGGGCAACACGAAAGCTGTCGCGGAACTGACCTCTCTTTCCATCACACCGACTACAGTCAGGCAAGGCGAAATGGTTAAAATCGTAGCGGTCGTCACCAATACCGGGACCATTCCTATTGAAACCCAGGAACCCAAACCAAACTTTGCCTACCAGGAAGGACAGACTTACCTGAGCGCGGCCCTGCCCAAAGTGGACGGTAAATTTCGGCTGGCCCTGGACTTTACAGGCAACCAGGGGGTCAGCCATCTCTACCGCTGGGGCATAGGACAAACCCTGGCTCCGGGCGCTTCGGCCACCATTACCGGCTTTATCAAGATGCGGACTTTCGGGAGTATCGAGTTGTTTGGCGGTCTTATTCAGGAAAATATCAAATATTTTGCCGATAATGTGGGCAGCACCCACATCACCACTGTTGCTTCCGGTCCAAACCGGGCTGAACGGGTGGCCTCTCGCGCTGCCGAACCCAACACGGTTTATTTGAAGGAAACCGGTCATAACCTTCGCACTATCTTCCTCAATTACTGGAACCAAAACGGCGGGCTGGATTTCTTTGGCCTACCGCTAACCGAAGAATTTGAAGAAGCTTCCGATACTGAGGAGGGCAAAAGCCTGCTAGTCCAGTATTTCCAGCGTAACCGGTTCGAATACCACCCCGAATTTAAGGGAACTAAAAATGAGGTGCTGCTCGGCTTGCTGGGCGTTCAGCTAACGACAAACCAGGATTTCCCCAAAAGCGGACCCTTTAAAAATACAGCAACCAGCATTTTCTTCCAGACTACCCGGCACGGCCTGGGCGGAGTTTTTTATAAATATTGGAAGGACTACGGAGGTCTGGCTATTTTCGGCTATCCGATTTCGGAAGAAATGGAGGAAAAGAACCCCGACGATGGCAAGACTTACACGGTGCAGTATTTCGAGCGCAACCGTTTCGAGCATCACCCCGAATTTAAGGGGACTAAATATGAAGTGTTGCTGGGCCTGTTAGGTACGGAACTATGCCGCCGCAAAGGCTGGATTCAATCTTAATTTATAGCTTTGAAACCATTAGGGCATTACCAATACTTTGATATTGGTCTGGTCCTGGTGGGCGGCCTGTAAAGCGGCTTCCGCATCCGCTAATTTGAACCGGCCCGTAACCATAGCGTCCAGGTTAACTTTCCCGGCGCTTACCAGGGCGATGGCGGTCGGGTAGACATTGGCGTAACGAAAAGTGCCGGTAAGGGTAATTTCGTTGTTCTGAAGGTAAGACATCGGGACTTTGACCTCCTCAGCCGGACCCATGCCTACCATTACGGCCCGTCCGGCGGGACGCACCGCTTTAATGCCTGCCAGGACCGAACCCTGGTTGCCGGAACATTCAATCAGCACGTCGACCTGGATATTCATTTCGCCCAAAGGCTGTTCGGCCACGTTAATAATCTTAGTAGCTCCGTTCCGGCTGGCTGCGTCCAGGCGGTGCGGGTTAATGTCGGTGACAATAACTTCGGTCGCGCCAAAAGCCAGGGCCGACTGCATTGCAAGCAAACCAATCGGTCCGGCCCCGGTAATCAGCACCCGGCTTCCGGCTGTTACCTGTCCCTTCTGACAGGCCCAGATACCCACCGAGAGCGGTTCGATCAAAGCCCCGGCTTCGTCCGACATATTTTCGGGCAATTCAAAAGCAAAATCTTCGTGAGCCAGTACATAATTGGTGAAAGCGCCATCGTAAGGTGGGGTAGCAAAGAAATGGACATCCCGGCACAGGTTATAACGCCCGGTCCGGCACTCTTGACAGTGACCGCAGGGTTGGCCCGGTTCTATGGCTACTCTTTCGCCCACCCGGTGGCGGGTCACATCGGACCCTAACTCCACAATTACTCCGGACGATTCATGGCCCAGGATAAGTGGGTTGAGGACAATAAACGAGCCAATCCGGCCATGCTCGTAATAATGCATATCCGAGCCGCAAACTCCCACGGCTTTAATCTGGACCAACACCTCTTTCGGACCCGGTTGAGGCATCTGGCGCTCCTCGATTCTAATATCGTGGGGAGCATACATTACCGCTGCTTGATTACGCATTCTAAGCTCCTTCTTTTCTCTGGCCGGATAAATCGCCAGTTTCACATTTGCCTTGAGTCTGATGGCCGGTATAAAGGTAACACTTTTAGCCCTAAATTGGTAGTAATAGCGCGTCCTTGAAAAAAAAGCGGGAAAGTGGTATCGTTTTGCTAAACGTTTCACCTGCTTTTTTTAAGCGCAAAGATCAAGGAGGACCATTTTGTCTGACCGCCTGGACCTGGATGGGTTGATGGGTTCTGCCCAGGGTAATATATTTGATGTTATGACTACGGCGACGGGGCCGCAGGGAGCCTTGCCGCTGACCGAAGACATGCTGCTCAATTCGCCCAGCGGGGATTTGTTTGCCATGACCCAGAATGTAGGCATGGGCTGGAGTCCTGGCGAATTGAACCGCAAACAGGTCTTGATTCTGAGTACTCAGGGCGGTATCCGGGCGGCAGACGGCACGCCGATTGCATTGGGCTACCATACCGGCCACTGGGAAGTCGGTCTATTGATGCAAGCCGCCGCCGAAGAATTGCGCCAACTTCAGGCCATACCTTTTGCCGGTTACGTCACCGACCCCTGCGATGGCCGCTCTCAGGGAACTACCGCTATGTTTGATAGCTTGCCCTATCGCAACGATGCGGCCCAGGTTTTCCGGCGCTTGATTCGGTCACTGCCGACTCGCCACGGGGTAATCGGCGTGGCGACCTGCGACAAAGGTTTACCGGCCATGATGATGGCCCTGGCTGGTTCCCCGAATCTGCCCTGTGTATTAGTGCCGGGTGGAGTCACTCTCCCGCCTACCCACGGCGAAGATGCCGGGAAAATCCAGACTATTGGGGTCCGGTTTGCTCACGGGGAGCTTACTTTGCAAGAGGCCGCCGAACTTGGGTGCGCGGCCTGTGCCACTCCCGGCGGTGGCTGCCAATTTTTGGGTACGGCGGCCACTTCGCAAGTGGTAGGAGAAGCCCTCGGCCTGGCTCTGCCTCATTCGGCCCTGGCTCCTTCCGGCCAACCAATCTGGCTTGAATTGGCGCGAGCCTCGGCGCGGGCGCTGCTTCATTTGCAGGAACGCAAGCTGACTACGAAAGATATATTGACCCACGATGCCATTCACAACGCGATGGTAGTTTTTGCCGCTTTTGGCGGCTCGACCAACTTACTGCTGCATATCCCGGCCATAGCGCACGCCGCCGGTCTGCCCCGGCCCACGGTCGAAGATTGGATAAGAATCATTCGCCAGGTTCCGCGCCTGGTCAGTGTCCTGCCAAACGGCCCCGATAATCACCCGACCGTCCGAGTCTTCCTGGCAGGTGGCGTGCCTGAAGTAATGCTGCACCTGCGCGACCTGGGCTTGTTGCGCCTGAACGCCCTGACTGTAACCGGGCGGACGCTGGGCGAGGTGCTGGAATGGTGGGAACATTCCGAGCGGCGGACTAAACTGCGCGAAGTGCTGCGGAACAGCGATGGCGTGGACCCCGATACGGTTATTATGTCGCCGCAACAGGCCCGCGAACGCGGCCTGACCAGCACCATGACTTTCCCACGCGGCAACCTGGCCCCGGAAGGCGCGGTTATTAAAAGTACCTCGATTGACCCCAGTGTAGTCGGACCTGATGGAGTCTACCGTTTGCTGGGCCGGGCCAGGGTCTTTACCCGTGAACGCGAGGCCATGAAGGCCATCAAGAGCAAGGGGCCGGACAAGGTGCTGCCGGGTGACGTGATAGTCCTGATTTGCGGCGGACCGTTCGGGACCGGCATGGAAGAAACTTACCAGATTACGTCGTCCCTCAAACATTTGAAGTGGGGTAAAGAAGTGGCTGTATTGACCGATGCCCGGTTTTCGGGGGTAAGCACTGGGGCGTGTATAGGCCACGTTGGCCCCGAAGCCCTGGCCGGTGGGCCAATTGGCAAAGTGTTGGACGGCGACCGCATTCAGATTGTGATTGACCGCAACAACCTGATAGGCACAGTTGACCTTGTGGGCGAAGGCGACACGATTTATGGAGCGGAAGTAGGCACGCAGGTGTTAGCCGCTCGTTTACCACGTCCCGACCTGGCTCCACATCCTGCCCTGCCCGGCGATACCCGGCTATGGGCGGCCCTCCAACAGGTCAGCGGCGGCACGTGGGGCGGCTGTGTCTATGATGTAGATTCGATTGTGGATGCCCTGGCCGAGTATCAGTTGCTAAAAGCGAATTTTGTGAATAATTCGGCCCTGGACCCGGCGGCCTTTGTCGAACCTAGCTGAAATTAGGCCGGACTAACAGGCGCGTTTTTTAATATTCTTATGAATTTGAGGTGAAAATGACTGAAATAAAGAAAGTTGTTGTAACCGGCGGCACGGGTAAAGCCGGGCGGGCGGTTATCAAAGATTTGCTGGCCCACGGCTACGAAGTATTGAGTGTAGATGTGCTTACGCCGCCGGAGCCGCCCCGCCAGCGTTTAACACCTTTTTTGAAAGCTGACCTGACAGAACTGGGCCAGGTTATCGAAGTGTTAAGTGGTTATGATGCGGTAATCCACCTGGCAGCTATTCCGGCTCCAGGTATCCAGACCGAGGAAGTGACCTTCCGCAATAATACCCTCAGCACCTATAATATTTTCAGCGCGGCGGTCACTTTGCGCTTGCAAAGAGTGGTCTGGGCTTCCAGCGAAACAACCCTGGGTTTGCCTTTCGACCGCGTAAAGCCGGTCTATGCCCCGATTGACGAGGAACATCCTCTCAACCCTGAGTCAAGCTACGCACTATCCAAAGTACTGAGCGAAGAAATGGCCCGCCAGTTCAACCGCTGGAGTGGCATACCGATTATCGGGCTGCGTTTCTCCAATATCATGGAACCCCACGATTACGAGCAGTTCGCTTCTTTCCAGGCCGATGCCATGTTACGGAAGTGGAACTTATGGGGCTATGTAGATGCGCGAGATGTGGCCCAGAGTTGCCGGGTGAGCCTGGAAGCCGATATAAAAGGAGCGGAAGCTTTTATTATCGCGGCGGCGGATACGGTGATGGAACGTTCTAACGGGGAACTGATGGCGGAAGTCTTTCCGGGCGTGGAGTTAAAGCAAGCGAGCGACCACGACACCTTACTCTCGATTGATAAGGCCCGCCGCCTGCTGGGGTACAAGCCTGAGTTTTCCTGGCGAACAGCCGAGAAAGCTTAAAGCTACACTGGCCTAGAAAAGCCTGAATATAACAAAAACCCTGCAAATAGCGCAGGGTTTTTGTTATAGAATGACTTTATAATAGACAAAATTTAGCATGTGTGCCGTAATCCCCTTGCTTTAGCTATGGGGATAGGCTAAAGCCCACCCGCAAGAGGTGTGAGGCACTCCTTTCTTTGCGTAGCAAAGCTAGACACTCTATGTTCTTAAAGAGATTTTGATATTTATCTAAGAACGCACTATAATTCTCAGTATGAGAAAAGCTTTTAAGTACAGAATATGGCCTACCAAACGGCAAACCTCCTTGCTTGAAAAGCAATTGGAAGAATGTCGCTGGCTGTATAACCACACTCTTGCTGTGCGTAAGGATGCCTGGGAGCAGGATAAACGCAATGTTTCTTATTACGAAACCAAGCGGCAAATTCCTATACTTTAAACCGAGCGGCCTTCCCTTAAAGAAGTTCATTCTCAGGTCTTGCAGAACGTTACTGAACGGGTTGAACTGGCTTTTCAAGCTTACTTTCGCCGGGTAAAGGCTGGTGAACAAGAAGTGGGCTATCCTCGCTTTAAGGGGTACAGGCGCTACGACTCCATAACTTTTACCCAAGTCCCTACCGGCTGTAGAGTGCTTGGAGATAAGCTGGTCGTTACGAGTGTCGGCTTTATCAAAATCAAGCTGCACCGGCCTATCAGTGGCACTCCTAAGACTGCTACTCTCACTCGTAGTAGTACCGGCAAATGGTATGTTTGCTTTTCGGTTGAGGTTGAACCAAAACGTTTGCCTCCAAAACCCAATCAAGTTGGCATTGATGTGGGTCTTAAAACCTTTGCCACTTTCTCTGATGGAGAGGAAATTGCCAATCC
>JAYSYV010001417.1:0-3065 GCA_043727245.1 Chloroflexota bacterium
TCTCACGACCAGATAAACGATATTAACGGCCAACATGCGGCAGGTGTGGAAGATTACACCAGGGAAATCACCCTGGCGCTGCTTGAGGCTAACGGCGCGGCGGCGGGCCAGGTGGTCCGCCAGCTCGAAGATACCCAACTGGATAATTCCGCCCCCTTCCTACCGGCAGGTGAAGGCAAAAGCCGCAGTTGCCGTCAGATAATCGAACACGTCCTGATCGGTCATCCCGTAGGACACCTGAAAAGTATCCGCCAGGCTCTAGGCGTGGGCGAGGTGAGTTAGTTACAAAACGTTTCTCGGCTGGAATTTGAGCGAAAGCGAGTTGATACAGTAGCGTTGCCCGGTAGTTTCCTGGGGGCCGTCAGGAAAGACGTGGCCCAGGTGCGAGCCGCAATTTTTGCAATTTACTTCCACCCGGCGCATCCCAAAGGTATTGTCTTCGTGCAATTCCACGTTTTCACGGTGAATCGGATCGTCAAAACTGGGCCAGCCGCAGCCGGAGTCGTACTTGGCATCCGACGAAAAGAGGGGATGACCGCATGCGCCGCACTCGTAAATACCCTGCTGCTCGTTGTGATAGAGTGTGCCGCTAAAAGCCCGTTCAGTGCCTTTGCGCCGCAACACCTCGTATTGTTGCGGAGTGAGTTTTTCTTTCCAGTAACTTTCAGGTTTATTCTTCAAATCTTCCATTTTTGTACCCTAATTCTAGTGTTTGTCTTGAATTGTTAAAGCTGAAAGGCTATGCGCCGATTTTTTGCATCACTTTGCTGAAGGCCCGGTAGCCGTAATAAATGCTGGCAACCATAAATAATACCAGCACCATCAGGTCAATCAGTAAGCCTATTTCCGGTTTCGAGTTGAAGAGCAAAATGCGACAAGCATCCACCGCGTAGGTGGTCGGGTTTAGCAAAGCCAGCCCCTTAAGGGTAGCGGGCATTTTTTCCAGGGGATAGAGGGCGTTGGAAAGGAACAGCACCGGCAGATTCATCACCATAATCAGTGAGTGATAGCTTTCCATACTTTTGGCCTGGCTGGCGATAGCCGAAGCCAGTCCCACAAAGCCCAGGCAGAAAATCGTGGCAATCCCCAGCGCTCCCAGGAAAGGCAATACCCGGAAAGCCAGCGAACTATCCAGCAGGCAGCCCGCTAACAGGACCGCCATTGATTGAAAGATCGCTTTGGTCAGGCCGCTGGTCATGGAGCCTAAGAGGACCGCCAGGCGCGGAATGGGCGCTACCAGATATTCCTTCAAAGTGCCGTTTACCCGTTCTAGCAGCAAGGTCGTGCCGCCCAGGATAGCGGCGGTCAGGCCGGTCAGCAGCATCACGCCAGGGGTAATAAAGGCCAGGTAGCCCATACCCACGTTGGCTTCCAGGACCATCCCGGTCATGCAAACGCCGAAAAAGGCCATCCACAGGACCGGAGTTGCCAGAGTGAAGAGAATCTCAACCGGGCTGCTTCTGAACTTACGCATGTGCTTCAGCCAGAGGGTATAGATGCCGACCAGCAAACCGTCCCATTCGCCTGTTTCTTTTACGGTGGGTACGGCCCGTTTTTTTACAACTGTTACCATATTAGTCTCTCAGTCTCCTGCCGGTATATTTGAAAAAGACTTCGTTCAGGGTAGGACGCTGGAGCGAAAAATCCTCGACACTGAATCCGCTGCGTTCGGCCAGGTCCACCAGCGGTTTAACCGCCCGGCCCGCTTCGGAAGTCAGGTTAATCAGGACATCGGTTGTGCCGCCGGTTTCTTCCTCGCTGCCGGATTCGGAGGCCACCCGGAAGGCCGCAATCCAGTCTTGCTCCCGCAAAGCCTCTTGGAATTTTTCCAGTTCGCCCCGACCGGTCAATTTTATTATATCGGTCCCCAGCGAAGCAATCAAGTTGTTGGGGGACCCTTCCACCACCAACTTACCCTCGTCAATAATCCCGACTTTATCGGCCAGTTTCTCTGCTTCATCCAGGTAATGGGTAGTTAGCATGATAGTTATTTTTTGGTGGGTACGCAAGTCCTGTAGATAGGCCCAGATGCGTTCCCGGTTATGAGGGTCCAGGCCCACGGTCGGCTCGTCCAGGAACAGGATGTGCGGCTCGGTCAACAGTCCACGGGCCAGTTCGAGCCGCCGTTTCATGCCCCCGGAATAAGTCTTCACCGGCCTATCCAACACTTCTTCCAGTTCCACCAGTTCGACTAATTGAGCGGTCCGTTTTTTGATTTCTTTGGAGGGTAGCTGATAGAGCCGACCGTGAATGTCCAAGAGAGAACGCCCCGTCAGGTTGCGGTCCAGGGCTACTTCTTGAAAAGTTACCCCAATATTGCGCCGGACCATGAGAGGCTGCTTAACCACATCATAACCGGCCACGCTTGCCATGCCGCTATCAGGTCCGATGAGGGTAGTTAAAAGGTTGATTGTGGTGGTCTTACCGGCCCCATTTGGTCCTAGCAGGGCATAGAGCGAACCTTGCTCTACCCGTAAGTCCAGCTTAGTAACGGCTTTTACCTTACCAAAGGACTTTGTAAGACCGGCTGTTTCAATCGCGTAACTAACCTGACCGGATGCAGTTTGAGCCAACTTCCCCTCACGGTCCTGGTTGAAAACCGTTGCCAATAGCTTAAAGCCTGCTTTCTGAAACAAATAACCAGGGCAAAGACTCCATAAGTTAAAAGTCTTTGCCCTTATTTTACTACTTTTTACTTCTTCTGGTCAGCCGAGCTGATTTCTAGCCCTTGACCCTGGCCTTGCTTGCCGTCTTTGGCATAGGTCCGGCTTTCCATGAAGGCTACCAGGGCATCCAGTTCGTCCGGTTTAAGCAGAGTGCCAAATTGCGGCATCGCGTTCCCACCATTAAGGATACGAACCACGATTTGCTCCTTGGTCAGGCGGCTACCAACCGAACTCAGGTTAGGACCGCGTGCGCCGCCCACTAACCTGGGACTGCCGGGGGAAGCGGCATCGGTTGGACCGGCCGCAACCCCGTTTACTTCAATGGCGTGGCAGTACTGGCAACCTTTGTCGTAAAACAACTTTGCCCCTGTCTGAACCTGGGCCGTGGAAGCCTTGAAA
>JAYSYV010001418.1:0-3060 GCA_043727245.1 Chloroflexota bacterium
AGGTTTAAGATGTTGGTGTTTGCCATTGGTTATTTAACGAAGCTCCCCACTAGCGGCAGGCGGTATATTTCGCGGTTGTAGAAAGCCCTGACCCCGGCAAAGGCCGCCGCCAGGACCATTACCACTAACAACAATCCTACTACGATGCCAGATAACAAAATATCCTGGACACCGGTAGCCGGTATCAGGTATAAAAGTTCAATAACCAGGCGTATCACGACATAGGCCAGGCCCAGGTAGAGGGCTTGTTTGGCGTGAAACCGGAGCAACTCGCCTTGATGGACGGCATACATTACCGCCAGGGGCAATGCAAATGTCACCAGGAAGCCGAGATTAAGTCCGAAAGACACGCTGTAAGTTATTCCACTGCTGCCTGACCGCAAAACCAACGGCGTATTACCCAGACCAAGCACGCCTGCCGCGCACATTCCGACCCAGAGATAGACCAGCAGGCTTAAAGACCTTTCATAAGCATCGGCCTGAACTTGCCGGGCCGGTTGTTTAATTGCGGCTACGTTTTGTTGGTAACTCGGTTGTGGTTGAGGCTGACCAGGTTGCTGCTGGTAATTGGGCAGCAGTGCGCCATAGGGCGGTTGCGGCTGGTTTGGCTGCTGGTAATTGGGCGGTGGTGCGCCATAAGGCGGTTGCGGCTGAGGATAAGGCTGGCCCTGGGGACTGCCAGGACGAACGTACTGGGTGGGTTCTCCCTGGGGACCACCTGATTGTGGTTGACTCTGGGAACCACCTGGCTGTGGTTGTGATTGCTGGCCTTGACCATACTGCGGGGGCTGACCCTGGGGGCCGCCAGGTTGACCGTACTGCTGGGACATTGATTTGTCTCCTTTCAACGCGTCCTTAAATTTATCCTGGAAACTCGCGAGCAAACTCCTCGGAAATTGACTACCTTTGGAATAGACCTTTTGCATAATACTGCCTAAAATAATTATAGCATAAGCCAGGCTTTTAACATTTAAACAGTTGGCCTTAAACAACTGTTAAAGCCTTTTTAATAGGCTATTAAAACTCTCAATTAAAATTGATTGCAGTAGTAGAAAAATTCAGGAATATAGGTTATAATAAGGAGGTAGCGCAACGAAGCGTCTTCCCCTCATTCACCGGGTTAGCGCATTCCGCACACGTGTGTTTTTATTCTTCAAACAAACAGGTGCTTATAAGCACGGCTAAATCAGGAAGTAAATTATTTTTACCTGTTACCTGGATAGGGCCTGTCTTTAAGTCCGAGTAATCTTTAATTCAATAAATCTGGCTGTTGTTAAGCACATTGATATAAGCTATAGTAATTATAGAATGGAGTTACCCAGGATTTCGGTGTACCTGGGTTAAGGCACTCCGCTTTCATTTTCCTATATAACTCAAGCTCCCAATGATTTACATGCGTGGTTCGCTCAAGATATACCACTCAGGAGAAAGTTTTCTTATATGAGTACACTAGATAATCAGGAGCAGGGAACCACATCTAACCAGAATAGCCGTCTGGCACCCGATTTGCTAACCGGGGAAACTTCCGTTGAAGGTACGCTAACTTTGAATGATAGAGTTGGCTCCTCGCTCTTCAAAGCAGCACGCCCTGCAAGCCGCTGGAATGATCTGGGTATAGCCTTACTTTACATGGCCCCAGCCCTGATCCTTTTTGCGGTCTTTACTTTTGTGCCGTTCTTTCGGTCAATATATCTGAGTTTCTTCATAACAGATGCGGAAGGTAATACCGCTCGCTTCAATGATGTTAAGTATTATGGGCGTGTCCTTAACCTGGATGGTAGCGGGGATGATACATATCTTAGAAGCATCCTGACTACCTTTCAGTTTAGCTTGCTAGTGGTGCCTTTCGGGATTGTAGTAGCGGTGGCCCTGGCTGTGCTGGCAACCTCTAAAGTTCGCGGCATCCATATTTTCCGAACTATCTTTACCAGCAGCGTGGCCGTCTCGGTCGCCAGCGCCAGTGTCATCTGGTCTTTGATCTATAATCCTGGCCTCAAGATGACTGCCTGGTTGGTGGACTTACTAAAACTAAAGACTATCGGCCTGCTACTTGATTCGTCCACAGCCCTACCGGCGGTGGCTTTTATGACGGTCTGGACTATGCTGGGCTTTAATTTTATTATTGCCTTTGGTGGTATTCAAGCAATCCCACAGGATTTGTACGAGAGTAGCCGCATTGATGGTGCTAACGGCTGGAAGGCTTTCCGCTATATTACGCTGCCGCTTTTAACTCCGACGCTGCTGTTCCTGTTTATTATCACTACCATCAGTTGTTTCCAGGCTTTTACCCAGTTTAATATCCTGGTCGCTAACGAAGGGCCGGATAACTCGACTAATGTGATGGTTTACACGTTATTCTCAGCTTTTTACAGGAACACTCGTTATGGCTTCGCTTCGTCTATCGCTGTTGTGCTGTTCGTGGTCCTGTTGTTCCTGACCCTTATTCAATACCTGGCGCTAGATAGGAAGGTACATTACCAATGAGCGTTCAAGTTTCAACTGCACCTCGCGAGATGCACCCCGGTTCGTCCCGCGCCATGCGTGGCTTAAGTCAGGCCGGCCTGTATGTGCTATTAATTGTAGCATCAATAATTGTGCTGTTCCCGCTGGTCTTTTCACTGTCCCTGGCCTTGCAAGGACCAACCGCTGCGCCAACCCTGGTGCCTGATTTTAGTAAGCTGGATTGGTCGTCCTTCTCCCAGGCTTTCCAACAACAGCCAGACCTGACCCGCTGGATTATCAATTCCTTCGTGGTAGCCCTGACCGTGACCCTTGGGCAGCTAATCACCTCGTCACTGGCGGCTTACGCCCTGGCGACACTCAAATTCCCAGGTAAGAACATCTTTTTCCTGATCTTCCTGATGACCCTCATGATTCCGTGGGAAGCGACTATTATCCCGAACTACCTTACAATAGTAGGCTTACAGTGGAAGGATAGCTACCAGGGTTTAATCGCACCTTTCCTGGCAAGCGGGTTTGGTATTTTCCTGCTACGTCAATATTTTATGACCATCCCACGCGACCTGTATGAAGCAGCCACAATTGATGGCTGCGGGCGTA
>JAYSYV010001419.1:0-3059 GCA_043727245.1 Chloroflexota bacterium
AATCTTTCTATTCATATTAACGCAAAAGAGTGTTAGAATTTAGTTGGGATTAAAAACATTGGTATGCTATTTAAGTTTTGATAAATTTTAAACCCATAAAAAACCGTAGTGCGATGTTTTTCACCCTACGGTTTTTTATTACTACGGTTTCATTTACCAGGCGTAAGCTTCGGGGGCTTTTCCGCCGGGACCGGGGAAGATTTCGTCAAGTTTCTTGCTAATCTCCTCGGTAATCTTAATATCGAGGGTATGCAGCGAACCGTCGAGTTGTTCGACCGAGCGCGGCCCGATGATAGGCGCAGTAACGACCGGATTCGCCAGCAGCCAGGCCAGGGCTATGTCAGCCGGTTCTTCGCCCAGTTCGGCGCAGTAGCCTTCATAAGCCTCCAACTTCGCCCGGTTTTTCTCAATGTTTTGCTGCATCCGTTCTTCTGAGCGGCGGCCATCATTGGCCTTTTTGAGGACACCACCGAGTAAACCGCCACCCAACGGACTCCAGGGTATGACACCCAGCCCATAAGCTTCACAGGCAGGCAGCACTTCAAGCTCGACCATGCGGGCATTGAGGTTATAAAGGCTTTGTTCGGCTACCAGACCCAGGAAATGGCGGCTTTTGGCAATTTCATTGGCGCGAGTGATATGCCAGCCCGCAAAGTTACTGCTCCCGGCATAAACTATTTTGCCTTCGCGCACCAACTGTTCCATAGCCTGCCAGATTTCTTCCCAGGGTGTATTCCGGTCAATATGATGCATCTGGTAGAGGTCAATATGGTCGGTCTGCAAGCGGCGCAGGCTTTGTTCGCAGGCCCGCCGGATATTTACCGCCGAAAGTTTACTGTTATTGGGCCAGTCAGTCATATCGCCGTAGACTTTGGTCGCCAGGACGACTTTCTCACGCCGTCCGCCACCCTGGGCAAACCAGCGTCCAACGATTTCCTCGGTAACGCCCTTACCGACCTTGCCGCCGTAGACATTGGCCGTATCAAAGAAATTTATACCCTGTTCCAGGGCGCGGTCCATAATGCGAAAGCTATCTTCTTCGCTTGTCTGGGGGCCAAAATTCATCGTTCCCAGGCAGAGACGGCTGACACTTAAGCCGGTGCGTCCCAGGTGTGTATACTGCATAAAATAAAGTTTCCTTTCCCAAATCTAGTTTTTAGAAAGTGTAAAGTGCATGCCAGTTTTCAGTTACCGGCAAATTATACCTTATCAGGTTAATACGAGCATTTATTATGCCTCCACAGGCTATAATACTTTTTTTCAGCTACTTTGGTAGATTAAACGCTAACTTTTCAGCCAGTGACGTTTTAACTCCAGGGTTAAAAAGGTATCGAATTGAAAGAAGAAAAGCCCCTGCATCATTGCATTTTCCACTTTTGAGATATATCGCTTGTTGTTTGCCCAATTCAGACAATTCAATAATAACACCTGGCATAGAATCCGGTCGAAGCAAGTGGTTTGTTAATAAGCCAGAGACTCAATATAATGGGCGGCAGTCCTTTCAACCCCCTGTTGAAAGTCTGACCTTATACTCAAAGATAATTTTCTAGAAATGGCAGTAGAAAAGTGCCGGATTTGAACCCCCAGGAACTTAGAAGTAAATGCACCCGGTTTCTATCGGGCCACTTTCCCCGGACCCAACGCCAGTGGTTGGAGCAATTAGCAGCCTCAGCGGTATCCGATAATCGCCTGGATATTTATAGCGATGGCCCGGCAATCCAGGCTCTAGAAGAGGAGGTAGCCGAACTACTGGGTAAAGAAGCAGCCCTCTTTATGCCTAAAGGGGTAATCGCCCAGCAGATTGCTCTGCGAATCTGGGCTGACCGGGCGCACTGCCAGAATGTGGCGCTCCATCCCGGCTGCCATATTGAACTGGACGAATCTAACGCCTACCAACGCCTGACCGGGTTGACCGGTATCCGAGTTGGGAAAAATCAGCAGCCTTTCACGGCTGCCGACCTGGCAACCCTTCACGAACCATTAGCGGCAGTAACAGTCGAGCTACCTTTGCGGCGAGCGGGTTATAAATTGTTAAGCTGGGAGGAATTAACCGCTCTATCCGACTGGACCCACGCCCAGAAAGTGCCTTTGCATTTTGATGGGGCCAGGTTGTGGGAGTGCGCCCCCTTCTACGAGCGCTCTTATGCCGAAATTGCCGCGCTGGCCGATTCGGTCTACGTTTCGTTTTATAAAGGGCTGGGCGGATTGGGCGGTTGTGTATTGGCCGGTACAGCCGATTTTATCAACGAGGCTAAAGTCTGGCGCACCCGCTTTGGCGGCAATTTATACACGGCCTTTCCCTATATCATTTCGGCTACCGAAGGCTTACATCGTCAGCTACCAAAAATGGCCGGGTATTACCGGCAGGCCAGTGAAATTGCCGCCGCCCTGGCCGAGCTACCAGGCGTTAGTTGCGTACCCAATCCGCCGCACACCAACGGCTTCCAGGTTTATTTGCCGGGTGAAAAACAAGCTCTGCAAAAAGCCAGCTTCGAGATTGCAGCTAATGATGGCCTCTGGCTCTTTGGCTACCTGGACGAAACAGCCGTGCCGGGACTGTCAATGGGCGAAATTGTAGTCGGGGAAGTTACCGAACAATTATCTATCTCAGAAATCGTAGAGGCTTTCGCAAAAATGTTGGACCTGAGTAAAAAATGGATTTAATTATAAGCTTTGTGGCCGAATATCTGTATGGTCTAGTTATTCTGTTTGCGATTGGCTATCTGATATGGCAATACCGTTCGCGCTGGTTAGAGTTATTTATTGCGGCATTTTGCATCGGCGGTATCGCCTACCTGCTCGCCAAACTAACCACTAATTGGATTTCCGACCCCCGGCCATTTATAGAAACCGGCAAAGCACCCCTGATTCCGAGTGCGCTTGATAATGGCTTTCCTTCCGACCACACGCTCCTGGTGGCGGCGGTAGCGGCAATTGTGACCCTGGCAAATTGGAAAATTGGATTAGTTATCTGGGTGCTGGCTTTAATAATAGGTTTAGCTAGAGTCTACGCGGGAGTGCATCATCTACTTGATATTGCCGGTAGTTTTATCCTGGTC
>JAYSYV010001420.1:0-9312 GCA_043727245.1 Chloroflexota bacterium
GGTAAAGAGTATTGCTCGAAGGGCTTTTCAAAAAGCTTGCTTTCGACCCTGGCCGCGAATACCGGGTCGCTTGGCGGGTCGAAGGGCAGTTTGGTTATAACCAGCAAGTTGAAAAGGCCAGCTTCAGTGGGATTTTCTTCTTCGCTAACGGGCATATTGCCGCTCAATTCGGTAGTTTCCCAGAAGTTAAGGGTAGTCAGCATAACGGCCTGGGGCGTGTTCTTAAAGCGGGTCATCATGCTGCGGCGCGTGCCGTCCTGCCCCTGCCCCAGCACCAGGATATTGGCATTTTCCAGGGGCCGCTGGACGGCCCGGTAAGTCAGGCGCAGGGCGCTGTTGGACGAGAAAATTACCACCGACCGACCTTTACTCAGCCGCACCAGTTCCATAATATGCTGGTCCACGCTTTTCTGATAGCCCGGTTGATTGGGTTCCGGCATATCGTTGGGCAAATAGAGCAGGGTTCTGGCAAAATCTCTATCGGGTGCTAACCTGATTTCCTGGGGCTGGATATGTTCCAGGCCCAGCCGGTCTTTGATAAAGCCAAAATCATTTTCGGTGGTCAGGGTCGCGCTCACCAGGGCCACGCTTCGCTTGCGGTTGTACAGGCGTTGTTCCAGCAAAGGAGCCACTTCTAGCGGAGCGCTATAGATACTCACGCCGGTTTTCTCGTACATTGGGGCATTATCGCCCGGCGCGACCGCCTGGGCCGCGCTGCTGGTGGCGTGGAGCCTGGTCGAACCCATCCAGAATATCTGGCCCTGTTCGCCCGTCTCGAAGGCAGCCGTCAACTTGTTTAGCAGGTAATTACACTGGTTGACATAATAATTTAGGTCAACCAGCAATTCATCGGAGCTGACCAGGGAATTTTCGACTGCTTTAGCTTCGTCCTGCAGTTCGGCCAGCCGGTAGTAAAGTTCTTCCCATTCGTGGTGAAAGGAATCCCACAGTCCCGCCGATTCGGCCCAGGTCGGCCCATGCCGGAATTTCTGGTCCAGGCGCAACCGCCCATCGGCCTGACCGGCATCCTGGTTATGCTGGTAGAGAATAGCCCCCAGGTCTCGCAGTAGATTACCGGAAGTCTCACGAGTCTGGTCTACCTGCCGCATAGTTTCTTCGGCCAACTGGCTGAATATAGTCTTGATTTCCGGCGCAGTATCGTCTTTGTAATAGCGGTCAAATTCGTGCAAAAGGCCGTTGCGCTCTGGCCTGGCCGCCACTTTCCATGTAACCGGCCTGCTCAACCAGTCCAGGTAATTAAAAAGGCTGTAAGGCGTAATCGCTATGCCCCACTGTTTGGTCGCTTCATCTTCAAGCTGGTGGGCATCGTCCAGAACCAGATAGGCGTATTCGGGCAGCGTCCCGGCCTGACCAACAATATCGGCCAGTACTAACGCCTGGTCGGCCAGTACAATATGCGAATGTTGGGCGCGTTCGCGAGCGCGATAGAAGAAACAGCGAGGCCGGTCGTCCCGGTCGCACAACTGCGGCGTACACAAACCCTTCAGGCTGTTTATGCGCGACCACAGCCGTTCGCTGCTGCCAATCCGCAATTCGCTGCTGTCCCCGGTAGTCGTGCCGGGCAACCAGACCAACACTTTGATTAAAAGCTTTAGTTCGTCGTCGGTCAGGGAAGTGGTTTTACGGAAATTCTCCCAGCGTCTCAGACATAAATAATTAGTCTGGTTTTTAACAACCGCTACTTTGAAAGACGGAACTCTAACCTGCGTTCGCTTGTGGCCGCCCGCTTCGGCAGTGCTATCTTCCAGGCCCGCCAGCTTTTGCTGGAGTTGTGGAATCAACTGGGTGAGCAAGTTTTCGCGCTGGACATCGCTATTGACCGCCAGCACTACACTCTGGCCCTTCTGCCGGGCCATTTCAACCGCCGCCACCAACATCCCCCAGCTTTTCTCGCGGTGGCTGCCGGACTGACCGCCCGGTGCTTCCAGCAGCAGGTGGCGGTCCTCGTTAAAGGCTTGCCGGATTGCCAGAGAAACCCGGTTTTCCAGTTGGGCCAGGTCTTCAGGCCGAATAGGGTCGGCTACCAGGGGCGTAGATTTTTCTTCATTGACCAGGAATAGCAAGCCCAGTTCGTTACTTTTGGTCGCGGCTGGTTGCTGTTGGGTTAGCTTTTGCTTGCGTAAAGCTCCCCGGTTGCTGACTGCGCTGCCTGTTTCTTCTTCCTGAACTTCCATTGCGTCCTGAAAGAGCCGGTGCAGCGACCACTCGCCCAACAGTTGGGCGGAAATCCGGTCTACTTCTTCCAGGATTTCGGATGGTAATTGTTCAATCCGACCAACCAGGGCCGCGAAAACTTCCATGGTCATGCGGGCATCGGCCAGCGCCCGGTGTGCGCCAGCGGCTTCAACTTGTAGGGCTTCGGCGATGGCCTTCAGGCTGTAGTTGCCCTGCTGCGGCAGTACCAGGGTTGCCAGTTCATAGGTATCCAGGGCCGGGTTTTTTACTTCATATTGCTGGCGGCGCAAGAAACCGATGTCGCTCTCGACCGAGTGGCCGATAATCGGGAAATCTCCCAGGAATTGGCGCAAGCGTTCCCGGACCTGATTAAAACTGGGGGCGTGTTCAACGTCCGACTGGCGAATGCCGGTCAGGTTGGTGATTTTATACGGAATGGGATTCTGGGGCCGGACCATGGTCTGCCATTCTTCCAGTACCCGTATTTTACCGCCTTTTTCCAGACGAAATTTCAGAACCGCGATTTCGATAACCTCGCCCGTGTCAGCCTCCACGCCGGTGCTTTCGGTATCTATTGCAATATATATGCGGTCTTTGGCCTGTTTGAGCCGTTCCACATCCGGTTCACCTGGGTTTTCATCCACTTTAATCTTGCCGGAGGCCAGTCCACTGGCTAGCTGCTCGGCCAGGTTACCTCGCTTATTTGCGCCCATTATATTTCTTTCTAGCTCCATCCCACCAATGGAGGCTTTTAACCGGGTTACGCGAGTTCTGTTTTGCGCCCTTTGTAAACCACAATTCTGTCCCGCTTTATAGCTCAATTCCCAGGTAATCTACCACTTCCCGCAGTCCTCGGATAACTCTCACCTCAGCCGGTGTCTTTCGTTCGTTCGGTCCGTCATTATAGAGAGGCTTATCCTCTGGCCTGAGCAGCCAGAGCGGCTGTATACCTGCTCGGCTGGCCCCTAGAATATCGGCCCGGTAACTGTCCCCAATATGGATTGCTTCTTCGGGGGTAACATTCAGCCCGGCCAGGGCGCTCTTGAAAATAGCCGGGTGCGGTTTGGCATAACCCAGCCTGGCCGACGTAAAAATCTGCTCGAAATAAGGGGTCAGACCCAGCGTTTCGCAAAGTTCGGGCAGATGCCAGCTCCAATTGCTGATAATCGCCAGCCGGTAGCCCGCCTGCTTGAGCGTTTCCAGGGTCGCCAGAGCATCCGGGTAAAGCTGGTAGGTGGCCGGGTCTTCAAACGCCTGAATAATTCCCCAGAAAATCTCTTCACGGACATGGGGGTGAATATTGAGGCGCTCCATTACGCGCTCCTCCACTTCACGCTGCCAGGCGCGAGTGCCTTCCAGAGTATTGATATATTCGGCTGTTTCGTCCTGCTCGGTCACAATGCTCCAGCTATAGCTGATGGCTCTTTCGACCTCGCCCAGCGGCAAGTCATATCCGGCCTTTTGAAAGACCCGGTGATATACCGCGTCATAGCCTGGATTCAGACCGGCCAGGGTTCCGCCCATATCAAAAAACACAGTATTCACGCCTGCACGGGCGAAATTAGCCGCTAAATTTTGGTCAGTAGTTATCTTGAATTGGGACAACGCGGGGTATGCTCCGCTTCTAGGTTATTATGAAGATTGGCAGTAAAAACAAAATCAGGCGGGGTTTGCGCCTGGCCCATACTAAAAAGGAATATTCTAAGCCAGCTCTCTTTAGATAGTGAAGTGTAACTCAAATAAGAAATGAAGTCAACGCTTTGCCGGGAAAACCGGGGGAGGTATTTTCTCACTCAGGACTGGCCCGGCTAGCTTTACCCGGTTGCGCCCCGTCCGTTTAGCCTCGTAAAGAGCCTCGTCGGCGGCTCGGCTGAGGCTAAACGCGTCGGTATAGTGGGAGAAAGAAGCCAGGCCGCAACTGAAAGTGGTATAAAACTCGGTATCCTGCACGTAATGAGGAAATTTGAGGAAATCCTCCCGGATGCGATTGATAACTTTCAGGCTGCTTTCAGGGCTTATATCCGGCAGAATAATGGCAAATTCTTCACCGCCGTAACGGCCCACAAAATCGGTGCGGCGCAATTTGTTCAGCAAAAACCGGGATAGATTCTTAATTACCCGGTCGCCGATATGATGCCCGTAGGTATCGTTTACCTTTTTGAAAAGGTCAATATCCAGCATCGCGTAAACCAGGCTGCTATTTTTTCGCCTGGCCCCGATGATTTCCAGTTCAAGTTGTTCTTTAATTCGGCTGTGGTTGTAAAGCCCGGTCAGGCTGTCCCTTTCTATATAAGAGCGCAAGACACGGGAGCGCTGGGCGCGGGCTGTGACGACCGAAACGAGGTGGTCGCCCGGGATAGGCTTGGTTAAGAAGTCGTCTCCGCCTAATTGCATGGCCTGGAGTTGTTTTTGTAGGTTGGTTTCGCCAGATAGAAAAACAATCGGCACACTGACGTAACTGGATTGCTGCCGAATAACGGCGGCCAGTTCCAGGCCAGTGCCGGTCGGCATATACATGTCCATGAGAATCAAATCCGGCGCGAACTCGACTAACTGCTGCATTAACTGTTCGGGGTCGGTTGCTACTCGTGTCACCATCCCGGCCATTTGCAAAATCATCGAATGAAATGTTACGGCTGTGGTCGAGTCGTCCACAATCAGGATGCGGTAAGCCTGGGGTAGCGAAGGGGTAGTCAGGCTGTCGAGTTTATCAATCAGTTCGCGAATGTCTGTCGGCTTCATAAAGTAAGCGTCACCGCCCACCTTGACGGTTTGCAACCGGGAAAAACCGTCACCTTTGTTAGATAAGAAGACCAGGGGGATTTTGTGTAAAAAAGTTTCGTTCATAGTCTGAAAGAAGGCCGGGTCCACTTTATCAATCTCAGTGGCAATAATAATCGTACCGGGGCGGCGGTTCTGGCTAAACTCGATTACGCCTTCCGTCGTGGCAAAGACTTTTACTTTGTAGCCGAAATGGCCGATATTACTGGCAAAGACTTCGGCCTCGTTCGCGTCCACGTCAATCAGCACGATTGAACGGTTTGGTTCGGCCAGTTCGTTATCTTCAGGATTAATCGCTTCCAGTTCAGCTTCGGTAACGGCATACTCCGGGGAAAGGTCGTTTGGATAAAGGGGCGGTTTTACCCCGGCCTGATAGAGCAATTTCTTCAGAGCCATGAGCTGACCGGAAACTTCGTTTTTTTGATCTTCCGAAAGAGCCTGGTTTCGTTCGATCAACTGGTACAGGTAAATAGCCAGGTTGCGCGATAACCGGCTCAGGCGTGGTTTACCCTCATTTCCGGCCATGCGGTAAAGCTGGTGAGTTTTTTGATGGAGTTCTTCCAGGGTAGTTATATTCCAGGATAGCTCCAGGGCTTGCCACAGAATTTCCACCTGTTCCAGAATAACTTCGATAGTCAAATTTGATTAACTTCCTTGACGAATTCAGGTTTATTTGTTTCGGTTGGCTATCAAACTTTTTGTAAAATCAGTCATAGGCTTACTCCGGCGTAACGGCTCCCTCAATAAGTTCGGTCACGGACCCGGCATTGGCTGGTCTTTTTAAAGCTTCCAGGTTAGGCTGTAAGAAGCGCGTATAATAACGCCGGGCCGCTTCCAGGTCGCGCCGGGCCGCCTGGTCTTTATAGACCAGGCTTTCGTGGGCCTGAACGATTAGCAGGACCGCCGCGTAGAGCGAAGCCATGGCCTCGGCAAGCTGGGGCGCGGCTATCTCCTGGACAGCTCGTGGCTGGACCATTAGCCGTTCTGTTTCTCGCCCTATCAACTCCAGGCAAGTCTTCAAGGAATTAACCGGCGTATTCAGGCCGGGGGAATTGATTTTTGACAGCTCGTTTTGCAGGGTTGCGGCATAAATATGCCAGGCATTATCGCGCTCCAACGTTCGCAAAACATCGAACGCAACCATGTTGATGCCACCTTCCCAGATAATCTGGACATAAGCATCGCGTAACAGGCGGGCGTTGGGCCAATCTTCAATGTAGCCGTTCCCGCCGCGCATTTCCATAGCGGTCTGGGCGGCCTTGACCCCATGGGCTGTGGCGTAGCGTTTCAATAAGGCAATTAAAAGCCGGGAAATAATCCGGTCCTCGGCAGCCTGGCTGTGGTCGGCCTGGTCCAGCCGGTAAGCTGTTTCCAGGAATAAGGCGGTCGCGGCATCACTATCCACTACCATATCAGCCAGTTGGTCAGCGAAAAGCGGCTGTTCGGCCAGAAAGCGGCCAAAAGTTTTGCGCTCCCGGCCATGCAATGTTGCTTCGATAACGGCCCGGCGCAAGGCCGCTGCCCCACCAACGCCGCTATGCAAGCGAGTGCCGTTGACCATTTCCATCATCATCACAAAGCCCTTTTCTAGTGGCTCGATCAGGTAGGCTTTGGTCCTTAGCAGAGTGACTTCCCCGCTAGCCATGGCCCTGGTTCCCAGCTTGTCTTTGAGCCGGTTGACTTCATAATAATTGCGTTCGCCGCCCGGCAGCACCTTTGGAATCAGGAAAAGGCCCAGGCCGCGTGTCCCGGCTGCCGCGCCTTCGGGCCGGGCCAGCGTTAGAATCAGGTCCGCCCCGACGTTCGAGCAGAACCACTTTTCGCCGCTTAGTTCCCACCATTCTTCGTTCGCAACAGCGGTTGTAGTTGTGGCTCCCACGTCCGAGCCGCCTGTTTTTTCGGTCATAAACATAGCCCCGGTGTAAAGTTGGCCGTAGTCCGGGCTGGTTAGTTTGGGAAGGTAGCGGTCAATCAGTTGAGGGCTGGCGTATAGATTGAGGACACGGGCCAAAATATCGGTCATGGAAACCGGGCAACTTATGCTGCCGTCGGCCTGGTTAAACAGGTACATCGCAGCGAACTTCACCAGTTGCGAGGCCGGTTGAGGAAGACCCCGGAAGCCAGGCTGGTTGGACATTCCGGCCAGGCCGTTGCCGTAAGCCAGTTTGCCGATTTCATGATAAGCCGGGTGAAAAATTAATTCGTCCACGCGTTCGCCCCGCCGGTTGAACTGTTGAAGGGTTGGTCCGTTTTTATCGGCGGTTGCCACCAGCGGCTCGACCTGCCGGGCGCAGATTTCGCCCCACTCCGTCAGGAAATTGTCGGCCCAGGTCCAGTCTTGCGGCTTGTTACGAAAGTACCGGCGCAATAGGCGCTGTAAAGAGCGGTCGGCTCGGTAAAAATTCCCCGGTAAAGTTGGGTCAGGAATAGGGTGAACCGGCTGGTCTTCCTGGGTAACTACCTCGTCTGCGAAGCTGTGCATGGTCTAGCCTCTCCTCAAACTGTGCGAACGAATTCATTCCTTATATAATAGGGTTTAAAAAAGGGACCGTCAAGTTAATTTTTCATAAATTATACCTGTAAAAGCTAAAATTTTCACAAGAACGTCAAACGTTTACCATTCCTGTTTAAGAACTTGCGGCATGCCGCTCAAAAAGGGTATAATTAAGCTCGATTTTGCTGGATGAAACAGACCTTCGGAAGGGGAAGGCTGCTAGAGCGAGCCTATAATTAAGCATGTCAGCGGCTTCTGAACTTGAAAAAATCGCCCGTGAAGTGGCGGTTTGCACCAAATGTGACCTGTGCCGGACGCGCACCAACACCGTACCCGGTGAAGGTAGCTCGAGCGCACGGGTTATGTTTATTGGAGAGGCTCCCGGTTTTCACGAAGACCAGCAGGGCCGCCCTTTTGTTGGACAGTCCGGCCAGCTTCTTAATAAATTGCTGGAGGGGGTTGAGCTGCCCCGCGAACAGGTTTTTATCTCCAATGTAGTCAAATGCCACCCACCGCAGAATCTTGACCCCACGCCCGAACAGATGGCGGCCTGTAAACCCTACCTGGACCGCCAGATCGCGGCTATCAATCCCCGGTTGATTATTACGTTGGGGCGTTTCTCGATGGCCCGCTACTGGCCTGGTCAGCGTATTTCGCAAATTCACGGTCAGGTCAAACAGGCCGATGGTCGCCTGTACCTGCCCATGTTCCACCCGTCGGCGGCTTTGCGCGACCGCGACCGCACGCTGCCGATGTTCAAAGCAGACGGTTTCAAAATCCCGGCCTTGCTGGAAAAAGCCGAAGAAGTGGCTCGCAACGAAATCTGGGGCTACCCGGTTGAAGACCCGCCGGAAGCGGCCCCGGTATCGCCGTTGGTCGTGGCGGAAAGCCCGGTTCCCTTCAATGCTCTGACCGCTCCAACTTCGGGCGAGGATGGCCCAACTCCTTTCGTGGCTCCGGTAGCTTCGACTTTGCAGGCGGAAAGCCCGGCCAACTCGTTAAATAGTCACAGTACGGTTGAACCGGAAGTGGTGACGGTAACGGCCCCGGAAATTGGGGCTGCGCCGGAAAAAGTTAAGGTCAGAGTAAAAAGAGTAAAAACCGTACCAAATGTCGAACCAGCCGGGGAAATTTTACCGGCGATAGGCGAGGAAATCTCGCTCTTTCCAATCGGGCTGAATGCGGAAGTCGCGGCAAACCCTGTCACTTTGAATGGAGAAGTTGCGCCGGGTCTGGCCTTATCCGAGGCCGGTCAGGGTGGAACCGCTCGTCCGGGACGCAGCCGTTCGGTGGTTCCTAAAGTCCAGGGTGAACCGGCCAAACCGCGCAAGAAACGTCCGACTGCACCGGGCGAACAGTTGAGCATGTTTTAACCCACTGGATGGGGTTAATCTGAGTAGAAAAACTATAGATGTTCAGAAATGAAACTGGAAAAATTAGATAAATTTTGAGCTTGAAAATACTAAAAGATTTCAAAAGCAAACCTGAACATCTATATAACCTGAACTCTGGGTTGACCGGGGGTTGCGAATAGATTTTGCAGAAATAAATAATGAAAATTTACCGCTTGTCGCGGGCCGGGCGAGTCAGAGCCGGTTTGCTGTTGTTTACACTGGCCGTTATCGCGGTCTATAGCGCCCGCAAAGCCCTGGGATTGTGGGGTGGGGCTTCGGCTAAAGCTTCCGACCCTACCCTGCTCGGCGTGAACCTGAATACGACAGTCCCAGCTTTTTTTCTGAGCCTGGTAGCCCTCGGCTGCCTGGCGACCGCATGGTATGTCGTAGTTGAAATGCTCTCCGAAATCCACCTGGACAACAGCGGTATTCTGTTACATGCCCCCG
>JAYSYV010001421.1:0-3053 GCA_043727245.1 Chloroflexota bacterium
TAATATAAACCTGATCTGGAAAATATGTGAATGGCTGGATTGCGCTAACGTTTTCTAGGTTTAACAATCCCGCCTCTGGTATGTCGTCGGGTAGGGTCAGGGGCGGCACCACCAGTTCAAACTCGCCGTAAAGTTGCAAGAGGGTCTGGCTGGTAACCATTATTTTCAGGCCGGGCGCTTCTGCCATCAGCGCTGTGAGTGTTCGCGCGGCGGGCAGCAGTTGTTCGAAATTGTCCAGCAGCAGCAGGACCGATTTATCGTGCAGAAACCCTTTTAACTGCTCAATGGCATCTACCTGGGCAGTTTCTTTCAGACCCAAAGCGGCCGCGATATGCCGGGGCACCAACCCGGTATCCTGCAGCCCCGCCATTTCTACCCAGAAGACGCCATCCTTGAAGTCTTTCTGGCATTCTTCCGCTACTGCCAGGCCAAGCCGGGTTTTCCCTACCCCGCCTGGGCCAGTCAAGGTCAGTAACCGGACTTTATCCTGGCGGAGCAAGCGGTAGCATTGGGCTATCAGTTGATTACGCCCGATAAGCAAAGTTGACTGCGCGGGTAACTTTGGGCCGGCCGGAGATTTCGCCGGCCTTGTAACAGCTGTGGTTGGAATTTTCTCGGTTGCGGAGCCTGCCGAGGCTTTGAAAAGACTGCCCTGACCTTCTGCCGGGGCCGCTTCGAGTTCACTGAGGGGCGGGCTGGCCCATTCCTGGGCACTAAAGGTTTGCGGCTTGAGGTCCATTAAGGCCAGCAGTTCTACCACCTGTGACCTGGTAGTGACTGCCTGCCATTTTGCCAGGATCAGGATAAGATTTTTTATTTCATCCAGGTATAGACGAGCTTGCCTAAGATTATTAAGTTTTTGGCTTAACACCTGGGGATTAAGGTTTAATTCTCTTGCCAGAGCCTGCTGACTTTTGCCAGTAAATTGCCTGTAGCCCTGTACCCTGGCCCGAAACTCTTCTAAATTCATTTATGCTAACCAAAAGCTAACTAGACGCTAATCAACTGCCACTGGCACGGCTGGTCAAAAGCTTATAAATTTGTTTTAATAAAAGGCATATAGCACTTGTGCAAAATGTATACCAACAGTATACGTTATTTATTTTAAGGGTTTTAAGTATCTATCCTCTAACCTTGAGGAAAAGTCACTCAAATACCTTAAAACAGTCATCAGCTCTAAACGAGGGGAAATGCAAACTCACAGCGAACAAGGCAGCTATCTACACCTTGAGAGTACTGCGCAAGATATAACCACTGAGCCAGAAACTTTCAGCCCTGTCCAGGAATCAATTTCCATTGCGCCTGGAAAATCCCGCCCCAAAAATCTAACTCCCGAAAGAATATTGTCGTTGCAAAGGACAATCGGCAACCAGGCTGTCATGCGGATTTTAAGGGAACAGGGATCACTGCCAATTGCAAGAGTAACCGCTGTATCTGACAGCGAAGAAAGTAGTCCTTCTGAAGAAGAGGCTGAAGAGCCGGGTGTAGAGAACGAGCAACAAGAGGCTGAAGAGCCGGGTGTAGAGGACGAGCAACAAGAGGCCCAGGCGGAAGCCGAACAAATCGCTCCTGAAGTGGAATTTGTCAAAGGCAAACCGGCTCTGGCGGAGTTTGTGACTGAACAAATGGTCGAAGGTCCCGGATCAGAAAAAACCGAAGTCGCCAAGCCGGGCCTTTGGAAACGTGTCAAGAGTGGTGCCAGTAGTGCCGCGAGTGGTGCCAAGAGAATTGCCAAGAGAATGAAGAAGCCCATTTCAGGCGCTTATACCGGTATTAAACTCACAGGCAAAACAGTGACTGGTGTCGGCCATGGGCTTAGCTATGCTACCAGTGTTAGCGAGAGTCTTGCGGGTCTTGGTGCCAGTGTTGCCACTGCCGCGCCAGGTTTAGGAGTGGCAGCCGGTGGGATAGATATGGCCGCTGGGGGTTACTCTTTAGCCAGTTCGGCTAATAAATCGAGGAAGCTGCGCGGCCTTGCGGCCCAGGAGCAAGCAGCGGTTGACGGTAATTCTTTAATGGCCGAAGCTCTGAATTATGCAGCGACCCAGAAGAAACAAAAGGCAGTAAAAAAAGGGATTGGTTTGGTAGCAACCGGGGCCACTGTTGCAGGAAGTATCGTAGGTCTAGTAACCATGGCAGGAATATTAGCAACCAACCCTATAGGCTGGGCCTTGCTTGTTGCCGGAGGAACTATTGGAATCGGTATGTTAGCCTATCGTATTAAGAGACACTTGAGGCAGAAATCGGGTGAGTTGCGCAAGGAGATGGCCGGCAGACTTCACAAGGGGGTACTGGAAGGAAATCCCAGGGCAATTAAGGCTGTGCAAGAACTTGGCCTGGACTTGAATATGGTTAAACAGGTCGGCCATGAAGAGTTGGACAGGATGGGAAAGATGGTTATAAAGGGCGGCGGTGAAGTGTTGATCGCAAACAAGATAAAAACCGTCTAATCTACCTTTTTATCACCTCCGAAAGTGAATAATTGATTAAGGCTGGCTGTAAATGCCGGCCTTATCTTTTAAACCACCCTTTATTTCAATTGCTACCGGACACAATTGTGTCCGGTAGCAATTGAAATAAAAGAATAGACCTTCTTTAGCGGAAATTTCAGGTGGAAAGATATTCCAGAAAGTTCCGCTTTGCTTTTTAGCAACGGTTGTCCTGGGTACTTCGCTTATCCGAGTTCACTTTTGCATTTTTAAAGTTCAGGCTGCCCGCTCGTAACTGTGATGCAATCCACCCAGAACTGGAAATGCTAGGATTTTCCCAGCAGAAATAGGTTGGTCTGGGCTTGGTTCTGGTAGTCGCTGTTCAATTTCCTGGTGTGGACGCTGCTGATTATAATACTTCATATATTCCTTTAGCATCCGCTTTAAGTGTGCTTCTCCAAAAATGAAAAGGTGGTCTAAACATTCCCGCCGCAGCGTGCCCATAAGCCTTTCGCATAGGGCATTCGCTTTCGGAGCTGCTATCGGCGTTTTTAGTACCTCAATCCCTCTGACTGCCCGTGCTGGCTACCACTCTCATCCGGTGTATAATCGAGCTGAAACATA
>JAYSYV010001422.1:0-9271 GCA_043727245.1 Chloroflexota bacterium
TCCCGGCAGTGAAACCGGCGGCTCGCATGACCACCAGCGGAACTATCGGGGTGCTGGCAACCGAAGCCACCGGCAAAGCCCCCGTTTTGTTAGATGTAATTGACCGCTTTGCTTCAGATGTAAAAGTTTTAGTGGCCGCCCCGCCAGGTCTGGTTGAGGCGGTCGAGGAAGGCCGGACAATGGCTCCGGAAACTATCGCCGTCCTCAGGGAAACCGTCGAACCGATGCTAGCCGAGGGAGCCGATGCTTTGGTTCTGGGCTGCACCCATTTTCCTTTCCTGCGTCCAGCCCTGGAATCTATCCTACAGGGGCGCATGCACCTGATTGATAGCGGTGAGGCAGTAGCCCGCCAGACCGTCCGAGTGCTGGAAATAGCCGACCTGCTCAACCCGCAAACCAGGCAAGGCCGGTTGAGTTGCTACACAAGCGGCGACCTTGAACTCTCCCGCCTGGTAATTGCCAAACTCTTGAACCTGCCCGACCCGCATAGTCTATCTCTGACGTATGTCCCGGCTGAGAGAAGTCGTGCAATAAATTAAAGAACAGGGTGATACCAATCGCTCGTACAAACTCGTTAGGGTCTGGTGGGCCTGGTTAGGGCATCGGTTTCCCCCTGGAACTTTCGTACAGCGAGTACCATTCCTCCCGTGTCATAAGTTGAGACTGCCGCTCGGCATCCTGGCAGGCCACGATACGCTCAGGGTTCGCGCTCCCGATGACCGGCTGAATCAGGGCCGGGTGTTTCATTAACCAGCCAAGTACAATCGCTTCCGGGGTAGTTTCTTTAGCAGCCGCAAGCTTTGTGACCAGTTCGGCTGTTTTCCGGACAGTTTCCGGTTCGTTGTCCAGCGCCCGCCCGGTAAAGCGGCCACGCGAGAGCGGACTCCATGCCTGGATTTGAATATTTTCCATCTGGCAGTACTCCATCAGTCCTTCCCCAAAATTTACGTTGACACCCGCTTTCTGGTTGACATGGACCGTTTGATCAAGCCAATCCAGGTGCGATAAACTAATTTCAAGCTGGTTTGCCGCTATTTGATCCGGCAACGCACTTTGCAAAAAGCGCATCTGGCTGACGTTCATATTAGAAACCCCAAAATACCGCACTTTACCGGCTGCTTTGAGTCTGCCAAAGGCTTCCGCCACTTCCTCAGGCTCCATTAGCGGGTCGGGCCGGTGCAATAGCAGCACATCCAGGTATTCAATCTGCAACCGCTTCAAACTCGCGTCTACCGCCTCAAGGATATGGGACTTCGAGAAGTCGAAGCGTGCTGGCAGCGACTCGTCGCCGGGCCGAATACCGCATTTGGACTGAATAATGATTTGCTCCCGTAGTGAAGGCCGCTCCTTCATAATTGTACCCAGGACCGTTTCTGATTTGCCCAGGGTATAAATATCAGCCGTATCAAACATCGAAATGCCTATCGAGAGGGCCGCATCTACGGCTGCCTCGCCTTGCTTTACATTTTCATTTGTAACAGGCTCCCGGTTCCAGCCACCACCAAATGGCATGCAGCCCAGTACCAACCGGCTGGTTTGAATTCCACGCTGTACTAACGGTAATACTTTCACTCAAGCCTCCTTAATTTGTCGGGGAGCCATGCCCCGTTTTTCTCTTTAATTTTGGACCTCGCGCCCGTTCATTGAAGTACTGCTAAACTTCGAGACGGTCAAGGAGTAAAGCCGGGACCATCTGGCCTTCTTCGATAACCGCTGCACCGGGAGCCAGCCGTAACAGGGCATTCGCGCCCAGCATCGAGAGCAAGCGGCTACTATTTTGCGCTCCGGTTGTCCGGGCAGTGTAGCGGTAGCCGCCGATGGCCGGGTCAAAATGCTCCGTCACAATGGCGCGGGTAAACTCGTTGCGGTCTGGCGAATGGGAAAGTTTATGTTCAAGCTGAACCTGGACCACCTGGCGCTGCAATTTAGTCCGACCGCCCATTTTTAGGAGAGCGGGCCTGACAAACAGTTCAAACGACACCAGGCTGGAAACCGGAAACCCCGGCAGACCAAAGACCGGCTTGCGCTGTCCGTTCTGCTCTACCGTCACGAAGGTGAGCGGCTTGCCCGGTTTCAGGTTGACCCGGCCAAAGTGAATCGTGCCGATTTCCTCTAACAACTCTTTCACTAAATCCAGCTTGCCCACCGAAACCCCACCACTGGTAATTAAACCGTCATAATTAGCCAGAGCCTCCCGAATCAGTTCGCGCAGGTCTTCTTTGGTATCGGGGGCAATTCCCAGCGAAACCGGTTCGGCATAAGCTCGCCGGACCGCCGAAATAAGGCTGAAACGATTGCTATCGTAAATCTGGCCGGGTCGCGCCTGTCCGCCCGGCTCGACAATTTCGTCCCCCGTCGAAACCACCGCGATGCGCGGGCGGCGAATAGCCTGGAAAGTCGGCTTGTTGACCGTGGCAATCAGGCCCAGTTCAGCCGGACCGACCAGCGTTCCGGCTTTCAAGACCAGCTGCCCGGCCTGCAAGTCCTGGCCCTGGGGCCGGATATTATCGCCTGCCTTTGGCGGCATTTGTACTTCCAGCCGGTCGCCCTGTTCGCCGGTAAACTCGACCATTATCACGCTGTCGGCCCCTTCCGGTAGAGGAGCGCCGGTCATTATCCGCACAGCCGTACCCCGTACAACTGTTATCCCGCTCAACCGCCCGGCGGTCTGGTCGCCCAGGATGCGGCGGGGTTGACCCTGGTCGGCGGCCAGCAGAGCATATCCATCCACGGCAGTCGTATGAAAGGGCGGCATATCTTCGGTAGCTGATATATCTTCGGCCAGAATCCGGCCCTCACCTTCGGTCAAAGACACCGCTTCAGCCGCTTCAAAAGATGGGGCCGGGACGTTTTCAAAAATCAACCGGGTCGCTTCTTCCGGCTCAATCATAGGAAAAGCCGAGGGCCGCATTATTCGCTCAGTGTTACTCATAATCTGCTCCTCTTATCAGCCCACGCAAAGTCGCCAGGTTCACAATATCTTCTTTTTCGTCCGGCCCTTTAGGGGTTTCTAGCACCATCGGGGTGTTGCTAAAGCGGGTATCGTTCATCAGGAAGCGGAATGGCTCCAGGCCCAACGCTCCTTTGCCGATAGCCGCATGACGGTCTACCTTGCTGCCCAACCCCTTCATGCTATCGTTTATGTGGAAAGCCTTCAACCTGTCCAGGCCGATGTAACGGTCGAATTCATTCATGGTCGCTTCATAATCTTCGGGAGTCCGCATATCGTAGCCGCTCGCGAAAACGTGGCAGGTATCGAAACAGATGCCGGTCCATTCGGGGTGTTCCAACTGTTCTAACAATCTGCCCCAGTGTTCAAATTTATAACCCAGGCTGCTACCCTGCCCGGCAGTAGTTTCAAAAAGAATCATCGTGCCGGGCGGGTTGCCGGTTTCATCAATTATTTCGTTATGGACCCGGTTGACAGCCTGGGCAATCCGAGTCAAACCAGCTTCTTCGCCGCTGCTAAGGTGCGCTCCGGCGTGCGTAACCAGGTAAGGAATACCCAGCAGCCGGTTGCGCTCGATTTCATCTTTAAAAGCCTCCAGGGACTTTTCCCAGGGTTCTTCAGCCGGGTTTGCCAGGTTTATCAGGTAACTATCGTGGGTCAGGACCGGCAGAATCTGGTGGGCGGCCACGGTCGTATGCCAGGTCGCCAGGTCAAGTTCACCCAGCGGTTTAGACTTCCATTGATTCGAGTTTTTGGTGAAAATCTGCATGGTCTGGCAGCCAACAACTTTGCCCCGCTCGAAAGCCTTGTGCAAACCTCCCGCTACAGACATATGCGCTCCAAGTAACATATCTACCCCTTTGTAATTATTAAATCGGGATTATTAAATCACCCGGCAAAAAAGTACCTTCAAGTAACGGCTTTCCGGGGCTATCAAACTCCAGGGATGGTCGGCCCCATTCTCAAAAATTTCCAGCACTTGCAAAGCCCGCCCGGTCTGGGCGGCTGCTTCCCGCACCGCGTTTTCAAACTCGGCCATCAAAACGCTGCCGCTGCACGAGCAGGTTATCAAAAGACCTCCGCTCTTGACCAGAGGCAGTCCCAGCCGGTTTAGCCGGGTGTAAGCCGGTAAAGCTTTGTCTTTCTCACGATGGGTCTTGGCAAAAGCCGGTGGGTCCAAAATGACAATATCGTGCTGGCCGCCGCGTGCGCGTTCGGCTTCCAACCATTTAAAAGCATCGGCAGTCTCGAAAATATGTGCCGCCGGTGCTATCTTGTTAAGCTCGAAATTCTGGCGGGCCTGTTCGAGAGCCGAGGCCGATTGATCAACATTAATAGTCTTGATGCCCGGTTGAACCGAAGCCGCATAAACCGAGAAACCGGCTGTATAGCTGAAAAGGTTTGCCATGGTTGCCCCAGCCGCTAAAGACCGGGCATAGCGAGAGAGAGCCTGGCGTTTATCGCGCTGGTCGGTGAAAAAGCCGGTCTTCTGGCCTTTCCAGGGGTCAATCTTGAAACGCAGCCCGTTCTCCAGCACCTCTAAATCCGGTGGTATCGCTCCCATTAAAAGGCGCGGCTCGTCCTTACTTATGCCTTCCCGCGTCCGTACTGCAACATCGGTCCGCAGCAAGATAGCTTTAGGTTGGGCCACTTCTTCGAGGGCCGCCCCCAGGGGTTCGAGCAGCAAATCAATTCCGGCAGTATGGCTTTGCAGCACGACCACCCCGGCGTAGTAATCGGCGATAACTCCGGGCAAAAAATCCCCCTCGGCGTGGATTAAGCGGAAAACATCGGTGCGGCTCAGGTCCAGGGCTTGTTGGCGCAAATCCCAGGCCGCCTGAACCCGCTTTCGGAAGAATGCCCCGTCAATTGGCTCGTCCTGGCGCGTCAGTAACCGGACTGCAATATCAGTCTGGGGATTATAATAACCTCGCCCGACAAAAGCCCCTGCCGCGTCCACCAAATCTACCAGGCTGCCCGGCCCAATGCCACGTGGCGCTTGCTGGATACCGCCCGAAAAAAGCCAGGGATGGCCGCGCTTTAACTGCCATTCTCGGCCAGCCTTTATTTTAATAACTGGATTATTAGACCCCATGAAAGTTTTTGCTCGTTTCTATCTGCATTTTAGACAGCCTGCAAATTTTAACATAGAAAGCTATTTTAATTCTACTGAGAGGTTAAAGAACCTCTAATCCAAGCTTTATGATCTGGCTTTTTCCAGCGAACGTATAATTATTATGTGAAATAGTATAAAATCATTCTTGTACTTGCCGGGTTTAGTATATAATAGCTTACACGGATAGCGAAAAAACTAAAATTTAGAAAATTGAACTTCAGCCGTTAGCCCATTTTGGTGGAACGGTTAAGCCAGAGGTAAACGGTGAACAGAAAACCCAGGCCCAATAATTTGTTTTTGAAATTAGGACCGGCCACGATTGGCATGTTAATGATAGTTATTCTGACTGGCATTGTATTTTTGGTCCTGGCCCCGGCCAACGCTATCGGCACGGTAGCCTTACCACAGGAAGTCCAGCCGGTAACAATTAATGTCGCGCTGGCCCCGCTAGATACACTTATACCTACTGCCACACCGTTACCCGAACCTACCGCCACACCGCTAGCCCCGACCCCTACTGTAGCAGCGGCAGTTACCGCCAGGTCGGTTCCACCCACGGCAACCCCGGTTCCACCTACCGCGACCCCGGTTCCACCCACCGCGACACCTTTGCCTCCATTGCCTGGCATAGATCCGCGTCGGTTGCGTATTCCCAACCTGGGTATTAATGCGGCAATTGAGCAGGTCGGCCTGGATAACAAAGGCCGCATGGATGTACCGCGCAATATCTGGAATGTGGCCTGGTATAAGCTCGGCTCCAAGCCCGGCGAACGCGGTAATTCCGTAATTGACGGCCACCTGGACGGCCCTTACTCACCGGCTGTATTCTGGAACCTCAATAAACTTGTGCCGGGCAACCGGATTTATATTCAGGATGATAAAGGCAAAGAAAAAGTCTTTGAAGTTTTCGATACAGCGACCTATGACTTCGACAAAGCCCCACTCGACCGCATTTTTGGAGCAAGCAACGACGCTCAACTGAACCTGATTACCTGTAATGGCACTTTTGACCAGGGAACAGCCAATTACGACAAGCGTTTTGTGGTCTATGCCCGGCTGGTAAATCCTTAAACTATTTTCGGACGAACCAAAAACAGGCTGGATAAATCACAATTTTACAGTTTAATAAGGTGCGAGAGTAACGGTTAATGTGGGTTTGTTCCAGACAAGCTATATAACCATTGTTGTAAAATCTCAAGACCTTTTATTCCATAATCTTTTTAGCGGTCTCGTCATTTATGATTATCAGTTCCAGATGCGGGTAAGTTTGATTAAGGACACTTTCGATGGCTTGAGCAACATAGGCAGCATGGTTGTAATAGGTGAGAGTCACACTAAGTAGGTGTAAAGAATTAACTTGTAAAGTCGTGAGGTAAAATTAGATTACCTTGTGCCTCACACGAAAGCAAATTAAATCTTTACAAGCACTAAGCGATCTGTATGAGTTAAATATAGCGGTCAGCTTTTCAAAACAAGCTGTAATACCCGAGAGAGTTCAACCTGAATTGAAGCGATATGCGGGGAGATTGCAGAGTGATTATTTTCATTTACCAATTTACCACTTATTTTGGAGCTTCCCCCGTACTTGTTTCTCAGTTACTTTTTCAAAGTTTTGTAGTATAGTACCTCCACAAACGTTTGCTTAAGTTTGTTCGAAATTTCCATTAACAAAATTTATATAATGTTCGACCGTTATAATTTCCCCGGTTTGGATATACCTCTAGCGCAAGTTATAGCTAATGTCCCGTTGTAGTAACTATCCCCTCCAGGCCGACATCCAATTCACCCCAGGTCAGTGGCTTCTCCAGTTATTCTGCTAGAGGGCTGGTTTAGCTTTTGCTAACAAAGGAGTTATTTTGTGAATATCTCAAAACTTAAAAGATATATACCTTTCCGGCTCCACCTACTAATGGCTTTTTTGCTGTTAAGCGGTATGGTGCTGGCCGCCGGACAGAGCCAACCCGTCGAAGCTTATGGTGGCCGGACTCCTGGGGCGGTGGCGGCTTTCTATTATCCCTGGTACGACATTGAGGGCAATACTAATATCTGGCGGCAGGATGCCGGGAAAATGGCCTCGCAACCCAGCACGCTTTATCACAGCGGCGATGTAAACACTATGCGTAGCCAGATGGACCAGGCCTATCGGGCCGGGGTTGATGCTTTTGCCGTCAGTTATAACGCTGCTCCCGGCACATGGGCCGACCGCTTCAAAGCTTTACTGGATAACGCCCCGGTCGGTTTTAGCATTGCAGCTCATTTAGAAGTTTCCTTATTGCGCGACCAGGATAAAAATGTTGGCGGCATTGTCAACGCTCTAAATGCCCTCAAAAATAATTACACCAATCATCCGCGCTATTTTCATTACCAGGGCCGTCCGGTAGTCTATTTCTGGTGGCCGCAGGGTATACCGGGCGACATCAAAGGCAACTGGACCAACATTCGCAACCAGGTTGACCCCAATCATGAAATGGTCTGGTCGGTGGATACCATTGATGGCGGGCTACTGGATGTTTTCGACTCAATTCACTATTTCAGTGGGGCCAAATGGTCCGACACTCCTCAGGGGAATTTCCAGACGCTTAAAAATCAGGTGAACAGCTACAACGCCAGCCATAGCGGGCCGCGCCGCCTGTCTACCGCCAGCGTCACGCCTGGTTACGATGACCGCAAGTTTCGCTCGCCCGGCGAATACCGCGACCGATCTGGTGGCAATTATTATCAGACAAGCTGGAATGCCGCTATTACTGTGCAGCCTGACCTGGTGACAATTAGCACCTGGAACGAGTGGTACGAAAGCAGCGCTATCGAAAGTGGCCGC
Source organism: Chloroflexota bacterium (assembly GCA_043727245.1). Classification (GTDB taxonomy): domain Bacteria; phylum Chloroflexota; class Chloroflexia; order Chloroheliales; family Chloroheliaceae; genus 54-19. The sequence continues at coordinate 7,885 of JAYSYV010001422.1, forward strand.
GATTGGGGCAATCTTTACCTGGACATTACCCGCGATAAAACAAACGCCTTCAAAGGAACCAGCGGCCTGGGCGATGCCAGTATTCTCAAGACCTGGAGCCGCACCGACCTGCCCGTGGCGAAGGGTGCGACCGACCGTTCCTGGATGTGGGGTCCGGGCTTGAACGATGTCCTGCGCGAACCTTATGCCGATAGTCCGGGTGGGGCGCGAATGGTCTATTATTTTGACAAGAGCCGCATGGAAATCAACCGTCCCGGCGGTCCGCCCGATGTCAATGACCTGTTCTATGTCACCAATGGTTTGTTGCCTATCGAATTGATGAGCGGTAAAATGAAGACCGGTGATAGCAATGAGGAAGTTAAAAGTCCGGCCAATATTCCGGTGGCAGGCGACCCCCAGAATAATCCAGACACGCCAACTTATGCCGCCTTTGGTAAAGTCAGTACCCTCAACGGCACTAACCGGGCAAGCGACCGTTCCGACCAGTTGGTCCTGGAAACTCTTTCCGGCAGCGGTCAGACCGGTAAAAATGATGGCTACACCGGAAAAGGGGCCAAATTGGTGAAGTTCATTCCAGAGAGCGGCCATAACATTGCCAGTCCTTTCTGGGACTTTATGCAGCGCACCGGCCCGGTCTGGGAAGATAACACTCAGCGCGATGGTAAGGTCGTGGAATGGCTCTTTGCGATGGGCTATCCTATCAGCGAGCCTTACTGGATAAAATCGAAAGTCGGTGGAGTCGAAAAAGATGTGCTGGTGCAGGCTTTTGAACGGCGCGTCCTGACTTACACTCCCGATAATTCGGACGCTTACAAGGTTGAGATGGGTAACGCAGGCAGCCATTACCGTACCTGGCGCTACGGCAACTAAGCACTTTAGCTATCATTACTATAAAGAAAGAGGCGGCCTTAGGGCCGCCTCTTTCGATTTTATTTCGGCCTATCGAAAGCCTGGTATTAGCTACTTAACACAGTCTTAAACTAATTCAATTAAGCCTAATAGTGAGAATAATCATATTCAAAATCGGTAATTTCAGTAAAATAGATTTATAACTTTATTTCGTTGATGTTAATAGAAACGAGGAAAAATGAAAACTACCAGACCTGACGAATCGGAGCAACCTGAATTGGAACTAACCGACAACGACCTGGAACAGGTGAGCGGCGGTTTTAACCCACAACCGGACCCGCCGCAACAGGGCCGGTTACAAAAAGTTTCCGGTGAACTTTTGCCAGCCGTCAAGAACTTATCACCGGGTGTCCAGAACGCCGTCCATAAGATTTAAACTCGCTGGATTTACTTTAATCTATCGGAAATAAAACAGGCTGGCCTGGTTTGCAAACCAGGCCAGCCTGTTTTATTTCCGATAGATTAAAGTAAATCCAGC
>JAYSYV010001423.1:0-3035 GCA_043727245.1 Chloroflexota bacterium
ACCATACAAAATATAATTCAATAATACTTTTTAAAGTTACAACTGATTCCGGGATTGTCAATATGATTTTTATAAATGCAGTGGTTATTGGTAGGATTAAGCGTTAATAATTTTAAGTAGCTTTAGAGTTAGTAACGGGAGGAGTATAGGCGGCGAAAAAGATTTGAGTTGCCTTGTCTCTTACTGGTTTTTTTGCGTCTGGTTGCTTGGTCTACTGACGGCCTGCAGCGCTAATTCCAGCCTACCCATCCAACCAGCTGCCGCTCCGACTGGCGCCGCCCGACCAAGTACGTTTTGGGTATGAGGATTTCACTGTACCAATTGCGGCTTACAAAAGTTTGACATGACAGGCCGCTTGCTCGGTGCAGGGGGCAGCATTTTCAGTCCTTCACCCATGTACCCGGCCCCTGTGCCTGGTGGCGGACAGTTTGCTCTTATTTCAGCCATGACGGTAGATGCGGTCGGGAATATTTATGTGGGCGAGCCTGGTTACGGACGAATCCAGAAACTACGCCAGGCCGGGTTAACTTAACAGGGCATTCCAGGCTCACTCCAATTTTGCCAACGGATAGATAAGCCTTTTTTCTAAACCCCTGTTTTGTAGATAAAGCAAAGTAACTGGTAATTACTAGGATAAATAACAAACAAACTAAGCCCACCTTGAGGCAAAGTATACCTGGCTGGAAGCTTTCCGGGTTGAAAACAGTCCTTATTTCCAGACTGGTTGTATCAGCCAGTGGTGGAATAGTAATGATACGCCAGCCTTCTTCTGATCTTTCAAGCCTGGTTTTCTCAAAAGAATTTGAGGTCACATCGGTCCGGTATGTAGCCGCCCAGCCTTTGTCATATCGCTCTGGTATCGTCAGTTGGGTTTCCGGCGTATTTCTGCTAATACTTAATTTGTAAGTGATTTCAGTTTCGCTTACCCTTGTCGCGTTAACCAATTTAAGTTGGTCAGCCGGATTTACCAGGGCAATATAGCCACTGGTTGGTTTTTGGTAAGGTTCCATCCGATCAAACCAGCGCGGAAAGAACTGGGGCGCCGCTAACAGCAAACCAATAAATACCGCCAACCCTATTCGCAAAATTACTTTAAAGACTGTACTTACCCTCCAATATCCCTGATTTGCTTCCACCAGAATCCACCAGATACAAAGAGTGCCTATCAGTAACTGTGAGGTTGGCGAACCAACGGTCAGCCAGAGCATGGCGAAAACCAGAATAAAACTTAATAATCTCAAGTAAACAGACCTGTTTAACACTAGCGCCAGCCCAACCAGCCACCAGGCAGCGGCAGCTTCAAAATCTACTCTTAATTGTGGCAAAAAGATGAATACCAGTAATAAGATGACTGGTCTGCCTACTTTTCTAACTTTGAGTGGTAATTTGGCCGCTAATAGAAAACCTCCAAGTAACCCAAGCCAGAAATGAAAAGCCGCAAAAGGAGTAAGATTACCTGTATGGTAATAAATCTCGGACAAAGGATAGAGCATCGGGGAAGTGCTTAACGCTAACAGGGGCCGACCACCGTCGCGATCATCCCAGCGCCAGAGAGGCAATTGAGGTTTAAGGGGTGAGTTTTGAAACTGACCCTTTAAGTTTTGATCTTCATAGTGCCAACTAATGTCAAAGTCACCATTTATAAGTTGTTTAGCGGTAAACCACTCCCAGTAAAAGTTATAATCGTTCTCATCCGGCCAGCCTGGGTAAAGCGAAACATGCAAAATCCCACTCATGGTGCTGCTTAAATTACCTCGTTGGTAAGCCGCGAAAGGGTCAAAATCCTGGTCGAAAGCTGGCAAATAGTTTACGATTGCAATCAATCCTAAAACCAGGCTTATTTTTAGCCAGCGTGGAAGTTTGTTAAAGTTTGAACTCAAAAGCCCGGTCCTTATTTTCAAGATGATTTCCCAAGTATTTATGCGGCAATTATTTCAACGCTTGGTTTGATTTACAAAGTTAAATTATAAACAATCTTCAGGTATCAAAAGTTACATTTAACCGCAACTTTGCTTTCGCCTGATCGTTAACTTTATAACGAGGGAATTAATTATGGTTGCAGTAAAGGATGGGCCTAAACGAATGAGGATTTCAACAACAGCTAAAAATAAACTCTGGGGTTGGTCTGTATTTACTGTGCTTCTCGGCCTGCTACCCCTGGTTACAGTGGCGGCTGCCGGTCCTACCTTCAATGACCCCGGTTTCGCCAGCACCTGGAACCGGGTGGATAAGCCGCTGTTGGATTTGCCGGGTGGGGCCGGCCGCGGCTACACCTGGGGTCCGGCGCTTCCCCAGGCGGCCCAGGTTACCAAAGAACCCTATAACGGCACTCAGCGGACCGTCCAATATTTCGACAAAGCCCGCATGGAGGTTAACAACCCCAAGGGCAACCCTAACGACCTCTTTTATGTGACAACCGGCCTCCTGGTAAAAGAACTGGTGACGGGAAAACGGCAGGACGGCGACAACAATTTCACTCAACTTCAGCCAAGTGAGGTGCAGGTGGCCGGGGACACCAACGAAGCAGGCGGTAACTCCATTGCTCCCACCTATGCCAGTTTCCAGTTTGTCGGCACCTTTAGCGGCACCGAGAACGGTCGTCCCTCCAGCCAGGGCCTGGTCGTAAACCAGCGAATCAACCGGACTGGCCAGGTGTCCACTTTTACTCCACCCGAACAACATACTACCGCTGGTTACGACCAAGTTACTCAGCATAACATTCCCGATGTCTTTGTGACTTTCGCCAACAGCACCGGCCCTATCTGGAACGGCAGCACCGAAGTAACCGGAAAGGTTTTATTCGATAACCCACTCTACGTACTGGGCCGTCCCCTGACAGAAGCCTACTGGATCCGGGCAATCGTGCGGGGAGTTGAGCAGGATGTGCTTGTCCAGCTTTTCGAAAGGCGGGTGCTGACCTACACCCTGGCCAACCCGGCTGGTTTTAAGGTCGAGATGGGTAACGTGGGCCAGCACTATTACCGCTGGAGGTATATTCAGAACGGTGGGCCAGCCCCAACCCCTTCAAAACTTAC
>JAYSYV010001424.1:0-3034 GCA_043727245.1 Chloroflexota bacterium
TCCACTTGTTCTTCATTCTTAAGCTTACTCATCCGGCTACCTCCTGCTCACTACTTTCTTCAATTACCAGCCGTTCAGTAAGGTCCAACCGAAAAGCGCCGTAGGGATTAACGTGCTGATAGATCAGAGGGGTAAGACTGGCCAGGTCTTCCGCCTTCATTATTTCGGCCCATTTTGGCTCACTTAATACTCGTTGCAACATCAACGTGTTGATATAGACCAGACTAATTTGCAAAAGGTGCAGGCTGAGCATTCCAAGCTCCTGGTTTTCCAGATTATTGGTTGCAAATTCTCCGCTTTTGCCATAAAAGATAAAGGTGTTAGCCTCATTCCAGCGCTCTACCGTATTCAAGCCGGCGTTAATCTCTCGTCTTAACGGTTCTGAGTTGAGATACTCGCACAGAAAGATTGTTTTGACGGCTCTACCCAGTTCAGCCAGGGCCTGGTAGGTAGGATGTTGAAGATTGTTGCGGGTGAAACGGCGCACACCCCAAAGGGGCGTGGCTTCGGCATTAGCCGTTCCCAGCCTGAGGGCGGTGGCATATTTAATTATCTCGTCGTATTGTTGCTTGATCAAGTCCCAGTTGACGGGGCGGGTCAGGACCGGCTGCAAATTGGGATAGGTATCATTATTACCGGTGGTGGGCCGGTAAAGTTTTTGGCGGTGGATTCCCTTAAGACGCGGCATCAACTGGAAATTCAAAAGCTGGCAAAATGCAAAAGCCACTTCGCTCTGGCCGTGTGAATCTACAAAATTCTTCTCAACTTTCATGTCAGTTCCCTGCCGTAACAAACCTTCCAGCATTGAAGCTACTTCCGAGGAGGAGCAGCTTTTGAGCTGAGAATAGATGCAGCAAGAATGTTTTTCCACGTGCCAATAAATGGTTACCCCGCGCCCACCGTATCTGACGTGCCATTCTGTTAGTAAATTTTGATCCCAGGCCCCGAACTTGGTGGAATCACTGGCGCAGGCGGTAGTCCCATCACCCCAGATTTGAGGTAGCCTGCTCTTAAAGATGGCATTGGCTACCTGGGCAATAGCGTTTTGCAAAGCATCTTTGTGGATGTAACGCTGTTTAATGTAGAGCAAATCCTGGTAAGCTTCGCCGTGATCACTGGCGCTGATCCGTTTGATGCCGCTATTGGTCCCCAGACCATACAGGCTCAGCAACAAACGCTTTTGAATTACTGCATCTTCAAGGTGCTCTCGTTCGGTGGCGCTTCTAAAGTGCTGGGTAAAGCCGGTTCTAAGGGCCGTTTCTTTGAGGATTTCTAGTAAGCCGGTCATAGGCCAGCGCCGCCCTACTTCTATTTTAAGACGTTCTACGTTCAGCGGCTCCTCTTTGGCTGCTATTGGGGAGAGTTGGATCCAGCCGTCGTTCTTTTCCAGGATTTTCACTTCAGTATTGGTTGGCATACCCTGGTCCAGCCGCGTTAAAGCGGAACTCATCTTTTGCTTGAGGTCCGTTATGAATGTATCAGCTTCGGTGGGCTGATTAAGCGCCTGATAGTAAACTTGCCGCTTGGCTTCGAAATCCATAGGTAAATCCTGGTCAGGGTCACCAAAGCGGTGGCCGCCCACTGTCCAGATCTCCTTGCAGCGTAACTTCTCTCTTAAGCTTTCTAAAACTCCCATCTCATAGTAGATGCGATTGATCCTTTTGCGATTCCCCCGTTTGGTGGGGTCCACTACCAGGCTCAGCCAGTTGCCTTTGACTACTCCATCCAGTGGTACGGTTTCGGTAGCGGGGTAATATTTCTGAGTACTGGGAGCCTCAGCATACTTTTTAAGCAGTTCAAGAGCGACGATCACCGGACGGTGGAGCGTGTTATTGGAGCGAAATTCAAGAGCTTGGAGAATGGCTGGGATCATCCGGCGGTAATGATGACCGTAAGAACCATGCATTACGGTGTAAACTTTCTGGCGGTAGTTCTTACCGCTGTACTGATGTTCCACGACAACTTCTTTGAGAGTTTGTTCGCTTACAGCCGGGTAAACCACCTCGCGGACCGGTTGATCAGGTTTAGCTAAAGAGGCGGAGGCAACCAGGAAAAGCAGGTTGGGTTTACCATCAACGCGCTTGAAGTCGGCAATGATTTCTTTGTCAACCCGACGCTCAGCTTTAGCCCCAATCCGGTGGATAATCTGGATGAGTAACTCTACCAGGTTGTCAGTGATTTCCTGTTGACGCAAAAAGCAAAAAGCCGCCAGTAACGAGTAACGAATGGCTGGCGGATGGCGGCGCAGTTCCTGACTAATCTCGACTGCAGCCCGGTTGCGGTAAAGGAGGAGTTGGCGCGGAGTTAAAGCCTTAAACAAGTCTTTGGGTAACTCAATTTTACGTAAAGCTTTCAACTTGGCCGTTTCCTTGAGTACACTTTTCAAGGTAGCCCCGGCCGGATCGTGTTTAAGATCCTGAAAATCCACAGGGTCGGGTGCCACTTGGGGCTTGTCAGCACTCAAAGTTGTAGAGTCTTCACTAACGGCAGCATCGAGTTTAGGATCTAAGAGGCTATCCAATTCTTTTCGAACAGCCTCAGGCAGTTGTTGGAAGATTTGCGCGAAACAACTTTCTTCGTAGGTGTGTAAAACAGAGCGAACCAGACGTTCAAGTTGATCAGCGGAGGGTGGCTCAATTTTGAGTTCTCGCCAGTGTTGATAGACCAGTGCCTTAAGCACTTCACTGCGTTGCTCGTGGCTTACCGTGGTTTCGGTTAACCACTGGCTGGTCTGCTTAAAGTCTAAAACTGTAAACTGGCGAAAACCCAGGAACTGACGGATCTGAGTGCGATGGTACTTGATGGCATGACCCAGCCAGTCGTACTGCATATACGCTTCCGCTTCAACATCGAGTTGGGGAGCCAGGTAAGAGATTATGCTGCGAGGTACTTCATTCTTGGTGTTTGGGAAACGCCCCTCATACTGGAAAAACTTCAGGAGAACGGCAAAACCGAGGCGGGTCGGTCCGGTTTTATTAGCGATCAGTTCAAACTCATCAAAGTGTAGGCTAAAATGGCGGGCCAGTTCGGTGTC
>JAYSYV010001425.1:0-27400 GCA_043727245.1 Chloroflexota bacterium
ATTGACGAGGAACGGCCCAATCCGACCCTGGAAGAATTGCTTGAAGCCGGAGAACAAGAACTGGCCTCAATCAATGACGACCCCACTCCACCGGACAACCCGACCCCTTTTATTGGCAAGCTTGGGCCGGAACACCCCGTTCATTTCCAGCCCAGTTCTACGGTGACACCTAAACCGGAGCCGCTAACAATGTTAAACCAGGAGATAGAGGCCGATTCTCCGATTACTCAGTCGTTTAGGATGGTCCAGGCTCGGCTAGACGAGCCTGGCAATACTCCCCCGCCCACCCGCTCGTTCCGGCCACTGGGTGTCCGGCCTCTCAGGCCGCGACCAGCGCCCCCGGAAGTACCTGAAAATATTATTACGTTTCCGTTAGTCCTGCCGTTCCAGCCTCAACTTGGGGTGGATACTGTCAAGACGCAGGTGACTATTTCTAACCTGCATGGCCGCTATTCTTTGCAAATGCTGGAAAGAGTCCTGCGCGATCTGGTTGGAGTAGCCCAGGTGCTTGTGACGGAGTTTGGCAAAGGTGTGCTGGTAATGGAGGTAAGCCACCGGCCAAACCTCAACCTGGTAGCGCAACTTCTGACGCTGCCGCAGTTACCTTTGGAATTGAAGGAAGAAGGGACCAACACCTTAGTCTTTGTCCAGGAAAATAGGCCTGGCGAGAATGGCTAAACCCTGTTTTTACGTTATACCTTAGAAAGGGACCTTTTATAATGAGCCGTGTTAGTGCGCTCTTTGACTTACAGCAAATCGACTCCCGGATTGATGCCAGTACTTCTCGGACACTTTATCTGGAACAACTTCTGGCCGATACTTCTTCCCTGGACAGCGCCCACCAGCATGTTTCCGAGGCCGAAACAGCCCTGGTGACAGCCCGCTCTCGTCTTAAAGAACTGGAAGATATAGCTCAGAAACAGCAGCAGCACGCCACCGATTTGGAAACGAAACTTTATGGCGGCCAGATCAAGGGCAACAAAGAAATGACCGCCGCCCAGCAAGAAATTGAGACTTTCCGGCAGCGCAAAAAAGATACGGACGACCAGACGGTCGAGGCGATGCTGGGCCAGGAGGTGGCCGAAGCCGCTTTCAAGTCTGCCAAAGAGAAGCTGGTCCAGGCTGAACAACAGGACAAGGCAGGTCACGCCGACCACCTGCGAGAACATACTCAACTCGAGTCGGAAGTGGCCGGGTTGCAGGCCGAACGAGCCAAACATCTGAAAATGGCGATGCCGCCGGACGTGCCGATTTACGAAAAAATACGCCGGCAAAAACAGGGTGTGGCTGTATCCGAAGTAATGCATGGTAAACTGTGCGGCAAATGCCGGGTGGAACTACCCCTGGCAAAGCAGCGCGAAATAAAGGGCGGCAACTCGATTGTGCTTTGCCCAAGCTGCGGGCGGATTTTATTCCATAAATTTTAGGAGAGTTTTTTGCTACAAACTGTTGCGATTGCTACCGGCAAAACTTTACTCGCAATCTTGCACCGGACCGGTCGTGGCGGAACCGCTTTTCCGGGCCTGGTCGCTACCAGGATCGCTCCGAATATCCTGCGCGATTTAACGGCTCGCTTGCCTGGCGGCTCGGCTATGGTTATCGGCACTAACGGTAAAACGACTACCACCCGCCTTTTCGCGACCATCCTGGAGGAAGCCGGGCTGAAAGTCGCCAACAACCGCAGCGGCTCCAACCTGATTCGCGGCCTGACTTCCACTCTGTTGAGTCAGGCTTCGCTGCGCGGTAAGCTCACCGCTGATATGGGCCTGTTTGAGGTAGACGAGGCGGCTTTTCCCCAGGCCCAGGCTAAAATCCTGCCCCGCCTGATTTTAATAAATAATCTCTTTCGCGATCAGCTAGACCGCTATGGCGAAATTGATACGGTCCGTAAACGCTGGGCCGAAACTATCAAAACCCTGGCCCCCGGTACGAAACTGGTTCTCAACGCCGATGACCCTTCGATGGTCTACCTGGCCCGGTTCGCCCCGGAAGGCGTTAAGAATATCTTTTTCGGCCTGGACCATCCGCCTCTAGCCCTGACCAAACTGGCCCACGCCGTTGACGCGGCCAGGTGTATCGTCTGTGGGGCAACCCTGGTCTACGATGCGATTTATATCTCGCATATGGGCCATTACCACTGCCCGAACTGCGGCTTTAGCCGACCCGAACCCCAGTTTGTAATCAAAGAAGTCAAGCTAAGTGTTGATGAAGGCTCCGAGTTTGTCCTGGAAACGCCCGATGGTCCCCTGATGCTTAAAGTTGGTGTGCCGGGTCTTTACAATGTCTATAACGCGGCAGGTGCTTCGGCAGCGGCCCTTAGCCTGGGCATTGCCCCCGAACATATTAAAGAAGGGCTGGCGAAGTTCAAGTCAGTATTTGGCCGGATTGAACGGGTCGCGCTGGGTGAAGGCCGCCACTTGCTGCTGACCCTGGTAAAAAACCCGGTCGGTTTTAATGAAGTCCTGCGTATGTTGACCAACGACCCCAACCGCAAGCTTAAAATGATGGTCATCATCAACGACCTGTACGCCGATGGTCGCGATGTAAGCTGGCTGTGGGACGTGGATTTTGAGGTGTTGGCTGATAGGTTGGACTGGGTGCATACCGGCGGTTTACGGGCGACCGATATGGCGAACCGGCTAAAGTATGCCGGGATTGATCCTGCGATGATAAGCTGGGAAGAAGATATAGCCGCCTCGCTTAAAAAAGCGGTGGACCGCCTTCCAGCCGGGGAAACCCTTTATATCACTCCAACCTATACCGCGATGCTACAGTTGCGCGAGGTTTTGCAGAAGATGGGCCTGGTAGTGCCTTTCTGGGAAGAATAGTATATATGAAACTGGAAATCGCTTTTCTATATCATGATCTGATGAATATCTACGGCGACCGGGGTAATATCATTACAATGTCGCAGCGGGCAAGCTGGCGTGGGATTGAAGTAAATGTTACTAATCTTTCGGTAGGCGACCCGGTTGACCCTGCTAAATATGACTTTTATTTTTTCGGCGGCGGCCAGGACAAAGAGCAATACGCTGTGGCCGATGACCTCAAAGGCCAAAAAGGCCAGAGCTTAAAAGAAGCCGCTGAGAACGGGGCGGTCTTCCTGACGGTCTGCGGCGGCTATCAATTAATGGGTCACTACTACCGGCCTGACGATGGGCCGGAATTGCGCGGTATCGGCGTGCTGGATGCCTACACGGTTGCCGGAAAGAAACGCTGTATCGGGAACGTGATTGTCAAAACTGAGTTTGGTACGCTGGTGGCCTTTGAGAACCACAGCGGCAAGACCTATTTAGGCTCTGGAGCAAGGCCGCTGGGCCGGAATGAAGTCGGTTTTGGTAATAACGCCGAGGATGGCAACGAAGGAGCTATTCAGCATAACGTCTATGGCTGCTACCTGCACGGCTCGGTTTTACCAAAAAACCCCCACTTTGCCGACCACCTGCTCAAGCAATCGCTCCAACGCCGTTATGGTTCGGTTGACCTGGCCCCGCTGGATGATACGGTCGAAATGGCCGCGCACCGGACCGCCCTCCAACGGGCGCGTGATACCCGCTAGGACTTGATTTGTTTGTCTTTTCCGGTCATTTGCGGAATAATTTCTCGCGAACGGGGCAGATGTATTCTGGTGAAAATAGCATCCCCGCTGACCAGCAAGGCCAGCCAGAAGCCGCCGGAGAGATAGCCGCCTATTACATCGGTTGGGTAATGAACTCCGAAATAAATCCGGCTCAAACCTATTACTAGAATAATAAAGACCAGCAACACGGTCAGTCCTATTTTCAGGCGCTGACTTTTCAATAGATGAAAAATTATCCAGATCATAATGCCGAAAAAGCAGAGCGATAAGGTTGAATGACCGCTTGGAAAACTAAAGCTGGTGGGTTCGGCATAGGTTTTTTGCCACAAATCCGGGCGGGGACGGCGAAAGAGTTCTTTCAGCACTACGTTGATTAGCAATCCACCCCCAACCGCCAATACCAGGATAATCGCCGAGTAAAAATGCCGCTTCCAGCAAAGATAGGCGAAACTTATCACGGTCAAAATGCAAATGCCTGGTATTCCTCCCACACTGGTAAAGAAGTTGAACATAGTGTCAAAAACCGGGTTGGCGAAACTATGAATCCATAGCTCAAAATTATTATCAAAGTTGCTAAATTCATTACGCAGTAGGTCTTCGGTCAATTCGGAAAAGAGGTAAAGTAATAACAGTGCCCCTCCCAGCCCGACAATTATATAAATGCCTACCTGCCGTAGTAAGACCAGTAGTACTTCCAGAAAAGAAGTTTTTTTTGCAGAGTCAGGGTTACTCATACCGGTTCCGATTCCTCTATAGGTCCAAAAGTGTTAATCAAAACAATTAGCTGTTCACAAAAGGTTTCGCCAGTCAAAAACTATATGGTTTTAGTTACAGGTCAAATTAGACTACCAGATTAAGCCCAATTTACTAGCATTCTTATAGCAAAAAGAGTGCCAATATACGTATAGTAGACTATTGTCCACATATCCACCAGAACATTTATTCTTGTGGACGATTATTAGTAAATAAACTAATTTAAAATCAGTTTAAAACCAGTCAACAAACCGTCCAAAGACCCATGAACTATTGCTTATCCCCGTAAAATGTGTATAATTGGCCTATAAGTGGGGAAAAGTGGGGCGCTGTGGGGATAACTTCACACACAAACAGCTTTTCTGCTATCCTAAAGACCGTCTGGTAAAGGTAAACTTCAAGAACGTCTGGAGAAACGAAGCTTTGTTCATTGGTAGTTATGAACATACAATTGATGTCAAAGGACGGATGGCTGTTCCATCCCGCTTCCGCGACAAATTGGGTGAGCGCATGTACGTCACACGCTGGCTCGATAAATGTCTTGCTTTGTTTCCGGCTGACCAGTTTGAAGAATTAGCCACTAAAGTGAGCAGCCTTTCCATTGGAGATCCGAATGCGCGTAACCTGCGCCGCATCTTTTTTTCGGAGGCTGCCGAGGTAACACCAGATAAACAGGGCCGGATTAATATTCCTGCCCGGTTGCGCCAGTTCGCAGGTGTAAGCGCCGATGATGCCCAGGTCGCAGTAGTTGGAATGAATAACTTTGTGGAAATCTGGGCTATGGAAACCTGGAACGCCGTCCAGGAAGAAGCCGAACAGAATGTTGACACTATGGCGGCAGCGCTTGCCAACATTGGGGCCATTTAAGCGATTTTTAAAGTTTGTTTAACATTGTCTAACATTTCAAGGGTTGACCGGTTAAATCTTGCAGAAGTCCAAGATTCGGTTGGGGAAAGGCTAAGATGACTGAAAAAGCCAACGCCCTACATTACTCGGTACTTTTCAAGGAAACACTTGCCGGATTGAACCTTAGCCCTACCGGGCGTTACATTGATGGCACAGTGGGCGCTGGGGGCCATTCTTATGGGATTCTGGCTGAAACCGCTCCGACCGGTCGTTTGCTCGGTCTGGATGCCGATAGTGTAGCCCTGGGAATTGCTACCGAGCGGTTGAAGGAATTTGGAGATAGAGCCAAACTGGTCCAGAGTAATTTCTCGCAGTTGGCTCACATGGCCCGCCAGGAAGACTTTGAACCGGTCCAGGGAATAGTCCTGGATTTGGGCCTTTCCTCGATGCAACTGGACGACCCGCAACGAGGGTTTTCCTTCCAGGGCGATGGCCCACTGGACATGCGGTTTGGCTCGCAGCAAGGCAAACTTACCGCCGCCATCATTGTGAATGCCTGGACTGAAGAAAAGCTGGCAAAGCTCTTTTATGACCTGGGCGAAGAACCCCAGGGCCGCCGGTTTGCCAGGGCCATTGTGGAAGCGCGTAAGCAGTCCCGTTTCGAGACTACCGGCCAGTTAGCTGCCTTGCTGGGAAAAATGGGCAGCGGACGAGCGGGGGGCCGGGACAAGCGGCCCATTCATCCCGCCACCAGGGTTTTTCAAGCCCTGAGAATGGAAGTAAACCAGGAATTGGTCCGGCTGGCCGAGGGTCTGGCCGGGGCGCTCGAAATTTTGGCTCCAGGCGGACGGTTAGCTGTTATCAGCTTTCATTCGCTGGAAGACCGGGTCGTCAAGCGCTTCATGCAACTCGAAGCCAGCGACAAAATTGTACCCGAAGGCGGTCCACCGGGCCTTTCCTTCCCTAAAGAGCGGCGGTTAACCATAGTTACCAAAAAGCCGCTTGAGGCCGGGCCAGCCGAATTGGCCGAGAATCGTCGCAGCCGCAGCGCTAAATTGCGTGTGGCGGAGAAAATCTAAGGGACCCCATGCTCCATCAGGGACACCTTGTTCGAGGCAAAACTACATACTCATCCGTAAGGAAACATGATGGAAATGTCGGTAAAAGAGCCGCGCCGAGGCAAATCTACCGCATTGGTAGATGGAATCATCAAGACCTCTATTCGCGTGCGAGGGGCCCGCTCTAAAAAGACTCCTAAAACCGGGCAGGTGCGCATTTTCTCACGCTTTTTACTGGTAACTTTGCTGATTTGTCTTGGTTCAATTGTCTGGCTTAGTCAGACCAGTACGCTGGTTTCGCTGGGGTACGATATTACCAGGATGGAAAAGCAAAAGGTCAATTTAGATATTGCGGCCCAACGCCTGCAATCCCAGATTGCCGAATACGAAAGTTTAACCCGTGTTGAAGATGAAGCCAAAAGCAAACTAGGTATGGTACCGGCCAAGAACTCTGTCTACGTCAATATCCCGGCCAGTAAACTCGAAAGTACCGCTGCTTCGACAAACCCGAACCTGGCTCCTACCACCGATTGGTGGAAAGACCTGGCCGGGCTGCTGCCGCAACAGACTAAAAGTACAACCACTACACCGGGACCTAAATAGAGGAGTCAGGCATGAGTCAAACCCTTGAGAAACCACCGTCCCGCCCTCGTGCGGTAATAGATATGCAGGGTAATGGTACTGCCGGGGCTACCGGTAAGCGCCCGCCTCGCGCAGCGCGTCAGACCTCTTTACTGGGTAATACGGGCCAGACTTTTGACCTGCCCAGGCCGGTCGCCGCCCCTGTCCGCAAAAGATTATATATGTCGCCGTTTACGCGCATTCGGATTACTATCTTTTTTATAACTCTGTTTGGCCTGGCGATTTTTGTCCAGTTGTTTACACTACAAATCCAGGACCGCTACCAGTCCCGCGAATACGCTCAGAGAACCCAGGTCAGAAAAACCTCTATTCCGGCGACCCGTGGTTTGATTATGGATAGCAACGGCCTGGTGCTGGCTTCTAATACTTTTGTCTATAATATTTTTGCTTCGCCTAAAGACCTGACCGAGCGCCAGACCGCCAAGATTGCCGAAACATTGGCCGGGCTCATGCCTGATGTGCCGAAGGCTCAAATCAAGGAAGCTTTTACTTACGTTAAAGATGAAAGCAATTACAAATTGGTCGTCGCTGGGGTGAGCTTTGAAATTGCTGAAAAAGTGCGCCAGGCCGATATTCTGGGTGTTATCGTCGAGTCGCCTACTCGCCGGACTTACCCTAACAATAATATGTTGAGCAACCTGTTAGGCTTTGTTAATTACGAGAACAATGCCGATTACGGGCTTGAAGGCCGCTACAACGATATATTAAAAGGTACGCCCGGCTCTCGCTATGCTCAAATAGATGGTCAGGGTAACCCGATTGTGCTGGGTCAGATTCAACTTACCCCGGCGGTCGAGGGTGGCAATATTACCCTGACGATTGATGCTTCGGTGCAGAAGATTGTCGAGCGCGAACTGTTAAAGGGTATGAAGGACCACGGTGCGGAAAAGGCTATGGCTATCGTGGCCGACCCTCAGACCGGCCAGATTATAGCCTGGGTCAGTTTCCCTAACTATAATCCGAACGATTTCTATAAGACCGATGTCAAATTGTTCCGCGACCCCCTGGTGAGTGACGTTTACGAACCGGGTAGCACCTTTAAAATCTTGACCGCCGCTATCGGGATTGATACCGGCGTGGTGACACCTGATAGCGCTGCCGATTTGCCAGGCTGCGTAATCGAATACGGTCGCCGGATTTGTAACTTCGACAGCGTGGGCTATCCGCACCAGACTGTCATAAAAACCCTGGAGAAATCCAGTAACGTTGGGGCCATGTGGATTGCCAAGAAGTTCGGGCCGGATAAGTATTACCCATACCTTAAAAACTTCGGCATTGGCATCCCGACCGGCATTGACCTGAAGGACGAAAGCGGCGGTATTGTGCGGACCAACCAGTCCAAAGACTGGAGTCCCCTGGACTTCCTGGAAAATTCTTTCGGCCAGGCGGTCGCCGTTACCCCAATTCAACTGGTCCAGGCCGTTTCGGCAGTCGCCAATGGTGGCAAGTTGATGCAACCTTACATGGTTTCTCAGATTACCCGCAACGGTGAAGTCATTGAGAAAAATCAGCCGACTTTTATCCGGCAGGTAGTTTCGGCCCAGAGCGCCAAGACTACCACCAATATGCTGGTCAGCGCTGTTCGGCAGGGTGAAACGCGCCTGGCCGATGTTAGAGGCTACCGGGTCGCCGGTAAGACCGGGACGGCCACGATTTTCGAGAACGGTGTAGAGAGTCAGTTTACGATTGGTTCGACCATCGCCTACGCTCCGGCTGACAATCCCCGTTTCGTGGTGCTGGTTCGCTACGATAAGACTAAAGATACGCCCTGGGGCAGTAATACCGCCGCGCCGGTGGTCAAGACTATTACCGAGCAACTTTTTAACTATTATCGAATACCGCCTACGGAGCCTGTGAAATAATTATGGAGGGGGTTACTTTGTCTTGGGCCACCTGACCCCTTCAACTGAAAAATATCCGGCGGGCCGAAGTTGTCACCCGCCAACTGTCCCTTCTCCTGACAAACCCCGCTCCTCATTCTTGAAAAGCGGGGGGGAATTATCTAGTTACTATAATATACCGAATTCGCACCCCTGGAATTCGGTATATATTGATTAAATAGGCGTTTAGTACCGGGCTAAGTCATTGACGGGTTGGAAATTAGCGATATAATAAGTACAGGTGAGGCGATAAATCCCACCTC
Organism: Chloroflexota bacterium; assembly: GCA_043727245.1. Classification (GTDB taxonomy): domain Bacteria; phylum Chloroflexota; class Chloroflexia; order Chloroheliales; family Chloroheliaceae; genus 54-19. The sequence goes on from JAYSYV010001425.1 coordinate 9,023, forward strand.
TGGCGATTTATCCCACTATTGCAGGGAAGGTTCTTATCTGTTAAAATCGGCCTACTTTGCTCAGAATAAAGCGGCTTTACTCGAACTACCCAAGCCGGTTTATAAATGTGATACCAGTAATGGTTTAGCGTTTACAATAAAAGAGGTTTTGATTGGACAATAAGTTGACCCTATCGGTAATAGTGGCGGTTACTGAAGGGATGCTATGGACGCTCCCTGAAGCCCAGGTTGGCACTGCTCCTCTATCTACTCATTACGTCTTGCCCGAATCGCAAAATTTTTCTCCCACTGCCAGCCCGAATAATCCGGCCAGGCCAGGCACTTTAACATTTGAAAAGTTTGTATATGATAGCCGTGAAGTCACACCGGGCGCTTTTTTTGTAGCTTTACCGGGTGAAGTCACCGACGGCCATCACTTTATAGCCGAAGCAGTTGCCAGGGGGGCCGGGGCTTGCCTGGTCCGGCAGGATTGGGTAGCGCAACAGCCTGATTTAGACCGGCAGGTGGCCTGGGTGATGGTCGCGGAAACCCTGGCGGCTTTTCAGAAACTAACGACTTACTGGCGCAACCAGTTTACCGATTTAACGGTAATCGGTGTAACCGGCAGCGTCGGCAAGACCAGCACCAAAGAATTGATGGCGGCAGTATTGGGACAGCGTTTTCAGGTCTTCAAGACTCCCAAGAGCGTCAATACTGAGCAGAGTATTTTGCCGGTGCTTTTAAAACTCCAGACCAGCGACCAGGTGGCCGTGATTGAAATGGGAGCCGGGTATTTCCTGGGTGAACTGAAACGGCTCTGCCGGGTGGCGCAACCTCGAATTGGGGTCGTACTGAATGTCAGTCACAGCCATATTGGAAGGCTCAAGAGCCTGGAAAATATCGCCCGCAACAAGTCCGAACTGGTCCAGTCGTTACCGCCGGCCTCGGTTGGGGGCGTGGCAGTCCTGAACGGTGATGACTTCCGGGTCAAGGCGATGGCTTCCCAGACCCAGGCCCGCCCTTTTTTTTACGGCCTGGATAGCTCTTTTGACCTGTGGGCTTCCGAAGTTGAGGGTTTAGGGCTGGAAGGCATCCGCTTCAAGACCCATTACCAGGGCCAAATCAGGCAGTTAAGTTTACCGCTTTTAGGAAAGCACAGCGTTCACACGGCCCTGGCGGCGATAGCGGTCGGCCTGCTGTGTGGGATAGACTGGCCTGAAATCGAACTGGGCCTGACCGACCGGGGAGCGCAGGTGAGGCTCCTAATCCTGCCAGGCTTTAATGGCTCGACCGTCATTGATGATAGCTACAACGCCAGCGCGGTTTCAACTGTCGCGGCCCTGGAGCTTTTGAAAGATATTAAACTCTCGGTGGCCGGTCGTCGCCTGGCGGTCCTGGGCGATATGCTCGAACTGGGCGATTTTGAACAGGAAGCTCACTACCAGGTAGGTCGGAAGGCCGCAGAGATAGTAGACCACCTGATAGTGGTCGGACCGCTGGCCCAGATGATTGGCGAAGAAGCTTTTCGCCAGGGTCTGGCCGAAGAGAAAATTCTTTTCGCCAGCAGTAAAGCTGAGGCAATCGAATGGTTACACGCGAACCTGCGCCCGGACGATTACCTGTTAATCAAAGCATCGCGTGGCTCACGTCTGGAAGAAATAGTCGAGAAGGTGAGGGCCGATAAATAGGTATGTGGCACGATAGCCTCTTAGCCCAACTACAAGTAGAAATAGGTCATACCGCCCTTAACATTAGCGGGCAGACCACGACCACCGGGCAAATCAACCCTGGGTCTGGCACACTGGTATACGGCCTTTTACTGGCCGGGCTGACTTTCCTGATAACCTGGGCTATTGGGCGGCCTATCCTGGCCTGGCTCCGCTATAAGAGAATAGGTAAACAAATCCGGGATGAAGGCCCGGAAACACACCTTAAAAAGACTGGCACGCCTACGATGGGTGGCCTGATGATGATTGTGGCAATTTTATTCGTGGCAATCACCCTTATCCTGCTACCGCTGGTGTTAGCTACCGGTAAAGGTCTGGCCGTTTTACTGCCACTTGGTATCGTTCTATCCTGCGGGATTTTAGGCGCATTTGATGATTTGCTGACGCTGGTCGGCAAGCCGATACCTGTTGAAGTGACGGTCAGTCCGGCGGTGGGTGAAACTAGCCAGGAACGGAGCAAACGCAAGAAGCTCAACACTTACGGGCTGGCAAGCCGGTTTAAAATGGCCTGGCTGCTGGGTATTTCGGCGGTAGCGGCCTTCATTCTGTACTTCCCGCTCGACCTGCGGAAGGTCTACGTACCTTTTATCCGCGAGCCGGTAGTGCTGGAAAGCTGGATTTACATACCGATAGCGATCTTTTTTATCTGCGGAATGTCCAACGCGGTGAACCTGACCGATGGCCTGGATACCCTGGCAGCCAGTACCGCAGCAGTCGCCTTTGGCGCTTACGGCATTATCGGGTTTATCCAGTTGCAGCCGCAGGTCGTTTTACTGGCTTTTACCGCCGTCGGAGCTTGCTTTGGCTTTCTATGGTACAACGCCTTTCCGGCCCAGGTCTTTATGGGCGATTGCGGGTCGCTGACCCTGGGAGCTTTGCTGGCGGTGCTGGCCTTTCAGACCAACCAATGGTTGTTGCTTCCGCTGATTGGCGGGGTTTTTGTCGCCGAGACGCTTTCAGTGATGGTCCAGGTCAGTTGGTTTAAATATACCAAACGGAAATACGGGGAAGGCCGCCGGTTTTTCAAAATGTCGCCTTTGCACAACCATTTCGAGTTGAGCGGGTGGTCGGAAACTCAAACGTCAATGCGGTTCTGGCTTTTCAGTATAGTCCTGGCCCTGCTGGGTGTGGCCCTGGCGCTACTCGGTCAGTAATCAGGGGAGCAAACTTGAAGGATAGCGGGCGGTTAGACTTAAAAGGTAAAAAAACCCTGGTAATGGGCCTGGGTCTGCACGATGGCGGCCTGGGAGTAGCCCGTTTCCTGGCAGAACAGGGCGCTGATGTAACTGTCACCGACCTGCGGAACGCCGAAATGTTGGCTCCGACCCTGGAAAAGCTCAAGGGCTTGCCGATTCGCTACGTCCTGGGCGAACACCGCGAAGAAGATTTCCGTCAGGCCGAGCTGGTGGTTCGTAACCCGGCTGTACCTCGCGAGTCGCGCTTTTTACAGATAGCGCGGGAAGCCGGGGCCAGCCTGGAAATGGAAATGACGCTTTTCTTTAAGCTTTGCCCTTCCAATTTTCTGCTTGGTATTACCGGGACACGCGGCAAGACCAGCACAACCATGCTGGTCGGGAGCCTTTTGAAAGAATGGCGGCCTGATACAGTCATTGCCGGTAACTTGCGAATTTCGGCTCTGGCGACGCTTTCGCGCATTACGCCGGATACGCCGGTCGTCCTTGAACTTTCGAGCTGGCAGTTGGAAGGGCTGGGCGAACAAAAGCTGAGTCCCCGGCTGGCCGCTTTTACCAACATGTCGCCCGACCACTTGAACCGGTATCGCGACATGGCCGATTACGCCGATGCCAAGCGCAACATTTACCGCTGGCAAAAATCGGGCGATACCGTGGTCCTGAACGCAGACGACCCGCTGGTGCGAACTTTCGCCGCCGATGCACCGGGCTGGGTGGCCTGGACTTCGCTGGAGCAGACTGGTTTACCGGGCGCTTATCTCTCCGGCAACCAGTTCATCTGGAACGATAACGAACAAAGAGAAACATACCCGGCCTCGCTGCTGAAAATGCCGGGCCGCCACAGCCAGGCCAATGCCTTGACTGCTATCGCCCTGGCAAAAGCCGCCGGGTGTCCCCAGGAAGCGATTGAAGCCGGTCTTGGCAAGTTCCAGGGCGTAGCTGACCGTCTGGAATTGGTCCGCGAGTTGGAAGGCGTACGCTATTACAATGATACGACCGCCACTTCTCCCGCCGGAACAGTGGTCGCCCTCGAAGCTTTCGAGCAAGAGCAAGGCCAAATCATTCTTATTGCGGGTGGGGCCGATAAGAAACTGGAATTTGAACCGCTGGCCCAGGCCATAGCCCGTTCGGTCCGGTTAGGCCAGCTTAAAAAGATTATTTTCCTGGAAGGTACGGCTACGCCTCGTCTGCAAGCCGCCCTGGAACAGGCCGGTACGCCAGCATGGGACGGCCCGCCTTACAGCGATTTCTGGGAAGCGGTGCGAGACGCTCGCCAGGCGGCAAGGTCGGGGGATATTGTCCTTCTTTCGCCGGGCGCGGCCAGTTTTGGCCTGTTCTTGCACGAGTTCGACCGGGGCGAACAGTTCCGCAAGCTGGTCCGGGATTTAACTCCGCAGATTGCAACGACCGCTTGAAATAAGATTTTAGTAACACAACACGTTAGCTGGCAAATTCTAAGGGTAGGCAACTCTAATGGCAAATCTGGTAAAGCTTAAACGACCATCTCTGCGGGGAATAGGCATAGATGACGCAAGAATTCAAAGTATAAAATCCCGGCTGGGTAGGCCGGACTTTGGGCTTGTTGCGATAATTGGCCTGTTACTGGTGCTTGGCACGGTAATGGTCTACAGTTCTAGCTTTGTCACCGCCGAATACTACGGCCAGTCACCTTCTTACTATCTTTTCCGGCATTTGTTGTGGTTAGGAATTGGGCTGGTCGGCTGTGTGGTGGCGAGCCTGGTGGATTACCATAAGCTGCGTAACTTCAGCACCGGGTTGATGATAGTCGCGATGGGGCTTTTGCTGGCGGTGTTAGTTTTGCCCGCCCAGTTTGCCCCGGCCCGCAACGATGCCAAGCGCTGGTTGACACCCACAGGCAGCGATGAATTTCAGTTTCAACCCAGCGAAATAGCGAAAGTTATTCTAATCCTGTATGCGGCCCACTGGCTTTCCAGCAAAGGCGAAAAAGTCAGCAATTTTTACTACGGCGTGATTCCTTTTGCCATCACTATTGGGGCCATGATCGCCCTCGTGATGGGTGAGCCGGACCTGGGAACTTCGCTGGTAATCGGCTGCATTGGCCTCTCGATGTTCTTTATCGCCGGGGCTAGCATTATGCACATGATAGTCGGATTTATCACCGCCGCCGGAGCTTTTGCAGTTTTTTCGGTTACGGCATCATACCGCCTCGCGCGCTTGAAAGCTTATAGCGACCCCTTTGCCGACCCTACCGGCCTGGGCTACCATACCACAGGAAATTTGATGGCCCTCGGCTCCGGCGGACTCTTTGGGACCGGCCTGGGAGCGGGGCGGCAGAAATTCTTATGGTTGCCCAATGCTTATACCGATAGTATTTTCGCAGTGCTGGGCGAGGAGTTGGGGCTGGTAGGCGCGACAATCGTGCTGGTCCTTTTCCTGGCGCTGGCCTGGCGCGGGGCCAAAGTTGCCAGCCACGCCCCGGACGGGTTCGGTCGGTTGATTGCCGCCGGGACGACCATTTACGTAACCAGCCAGGCTCTTATCAATATCGCGGTAATTTCTAACCTGATTCCGTTTACGGGCATTCCGCTACCGCTCATCAGCTACGGTGGCACTTCTTTATCGGTAACTCTGACCGGACTGGGCTTGCTGCTGAACGTTTCCCGGCAACAGGTAGCCGACCCGCAGGTGCTGGTGAACGAAGAACTGCGTAACGAGGAACGCCGCAAACGGGAGCTTTTACGTGAGCAACGTATGGCCGACCGGGAGCGAGTAGCTGCCCAGCGCAAGCTTTATGAGGCAGAACACGCCGAAAAAGAACGGCTCACCAATAAAGAACGCTTCGACCTGGGCGGTGCTTTCCGGCGCTGGCAGGAGCATCGCGACCAACCCCAGCGCGAGCAACCACCGAAGCCCGAAGTTCCAGTGGGTAAGATTCAAAAGGTGGAACGGTTATTCGAGCCTTTAGAAGAAGAAAAGCCGGAAGTTACTCGTTTCAGTGAGTTCCAGAAAAGGCGCGAAAGCGTACAGCGGACTGTAGCCTCCTGGAAAGAACAGGAACAAAAAGAGGCCAGGTGGAAGCAGGCCCAGGAAGCTGCCAGGGCTAAATTGCGGCCTCAATCCAAACCGGTCGTGTCAGTGGAGCCGGAGCCAGAGCCGGAAGATATGGTTTCTACGCCGGAGCTGGATTTACCGCCGGTCGCTGCTCAGTCTTATTTGAGCTTTAAGACCGGTATCGAGCGTGATGTGAAACTGAGCGGCAGCGACAGTCCGAAACCCAAGTTGCAGAAACCCCGTCGCGATTGGGCCAAGATGTACGAGGCCCGCCGGAACCGTAAAGATTAAAAGGCCGGTCGGCAAGCGGAAGATAAGACTATAAGGGGTCTGGCTCACGCACGGGACTCTCGTTTGAGGCGAACATGGTTTTTTATGTATCTCTAATCGGTTTAACCCTTTTGGGCTGGTTGGTTTTTATCACACTGACCGGTGTAGCCCCGATTCTGAGCTTTAGCGTGGTGGGGCTGATCTGTTTCGTGGTCATTATGATAGCCACGCGCCGGGGTTACATCCGGGGCCGCCGCCGGGAAATGATTTTTGCCTGTACTTTAATAGTCTTATATGGTTTACGGAGTTTCTTGAAAAACTTCGCGGTGGGGGCTTACAACGCTATCTACGGCCTGGTGATAAGCCAGCTTAACAGCCGGGGCATTACCAAAATAGACATAGATAAAAGCAGTTGGAAGCTGGACAACACCGGCAATACGATTTTCGAGATTATGATTTTCTTTACCGGGGCAATTATCGCTTACGCCGTGACCTCCGGTAAGCCGGGACCGAAACCCATCCGGGACGCTTTCGGGGCGCTGGTGGGTGGGCTGGCTGCCGCCCTGTTCCTGACTTACAGCTTCTTGCTGCTGGCTCCTTACCTGGGCAATTTCTACCAGACCAATCTTTTGGAAGGAGCCTCGTTCAAACTACCCAGCATCAATTTGCCGGACCTGCGGGTTCGCAAAGAAGATGGCGGGTCGCCCTTTACCGGCTGGGAACGCTGGTTGCCGGTTGGATTGCTGGTGGTGGTCACGGTTTACACCATATTTTTTTATCTCATCCGGCCTCCGACGACTACCGATGATAAAAACCGGACCCGGCTGGACCTTATCAAGATTATTGGAATAGCGGTAGCCCTGGCCCTGGTCTGGCGCTTTGCCGTTATCCCGTCACTGTAAATCAGTAAATTGTAGAAAGAAGACCTATCGAAACGCGATTGGAAGACCTAAACCTGGGCCGGATTCACCTGCTGGGCATCGGCGGGGCCGGGCAAAATGCTTTAGCCGACTTGCTGCTGGATATGGGTTACACCGTTTCCGGCTCGGACCTGAAACTATCCGCCACGACCGAGGCTCTGGCCCGCCGGGGCGTAGAAATTTACCAGGGGCAGCGGGCCGAGAACCTTGACAAAGTTACGCTGGTGGTTACGACTGCCGCCGCTGGGGCTGATAACTCTGAATTGCTGGAAGCCGGGCGGCGGGGTCTGCCGGTCCTGCAAAATGCCGAAATGGTCGGCCTCTTGCTCAATCCCAAGCGGCTTTTAGCGGTGGCTGGCACTCACGGCAAGACCACTACTACCGGCATGGTGGCTTTCCTGTTAGAGCGGGCCGGTCTGGAGCCAGCTTTCTATATCGGGGGTGTTTCGACCGATTTAGGGGTGGCGGGTAAGGCTGGCAAAGGTGAGTATGCCGCTCTGGAAGCGGATGAATACGCCCGGCGCTTCTTGAATTACCGGCCCGAAGCGGCGGTTATTACCAATGTCGAGCCGGACCACCTGGACTATTACGGCACGTGGGAAGTTTTACAGGCTGCTTTCGCCGCTTTTGCCGCTAATATCCGGCCAGGAGGAAAGCTCTACCTTTGCGCCGATGATGCCGTGGCCGCTTCGATGCAGGGAGTGGCAACTGAAGCCGAAATCTTCAGCTACGGCCTGGACTCAAAAGCCGATTGGAAGGCCAGCGAGTTGAGCGTCAATGCTCAAGGTGGTCACAACTTCCAGCTAAGTTTTCGGGGTAAATTCCTGGGAAAGGTCAGCCTCGGTCTGGCCGGGGTGCATAATGTCCTCAACGCTACCGGGGCTATGGCGATGGTTATCACGGCTGCACCGCAGGTAGACCCGGCCCGGTTTTTGGAATTGGCCGGTCAATACCGGGGGACCGCCCGCCGGTTTGAACTGATAGGCCAGGTCGCGGGCATCACCGTAATTGATGATTACGCCCATCACCCGACCGAAATCAAAGCGACATTGGCGGCAGCCAGGGCGCGGTTTGGCAAACGAAGGCTGGTGGCACTTTTTCAACCGCATACCTACACCCGGACAAAGGCTCTGCTGGACGATTTTACCCGGTCTTTTGACGAAGCGGACGTGGTGGCCTTGATGGAAATCTTCCCGGCCCGCGAAATCGACACGCTGGGAGTCAGTACGAGCGATATTCTGGGCCGAATGCAGCATCCCGGCAAATTGGCCGAACCGCTCGACCATGTCCAGGCGGCGGCAAGTTTAAGCCAGGTCTTACGCGAAGGCGATGTCCTGCTGACGCTGGGCGCGGGCGATGTTTGGAAGGTTGGCGAACAAATCTTGAACCAAATGCGGGCGCGGGAATCTTTATAAGAAATAATGGCAGAAACAAATTTGCACGAACTCAATGGCCGGGTGGCCCAGGTGAAATACCAACCGAACGAGGCCGATTACCGGGCGTTAAAGGCCGTCCTGGGCGAAAACCTCAAGCAAGACGAACTCATTGCCGGGCATACTTCATGGCGGATTGGCGGCCCGGCTGATTACTTCTTGAGAGCGAAGGATGAGGTAGAATTAGTCGCTTTACTAAAGACCTGCCGCACTCGCAATATTCCGTTCCTGGTCATCGGGAATGGCTCGAATATGCTGGTGGCCGACAAAGGTTGGCGCGGTATGGTGGTCGAAAACCGGCTGGATAAATTCTCTCTGGACGAATTAGGGGATGGCCGGGCGCTTTTGAAAGCTGGTTCGGGGACACTCCTGGGTAAACTCTCTCGTCAGATTGCCAAGCTGGGTTGGGCCGGGTTCGAGTTTGCGGCGACTATTCCGGGCAGCGTCGGCGGTGGTATCGTCAGTAATGCCGGGGCGCATGGCGGAGATTTCTCGAAGATTTTACGCCGGGTAGCGGTCGCGACCGCCCAGGGCGAGTGCAAAATCTTTCCGCCGGAAATGCTAGAATTAGCTTATCGCGATAGCCGCTGGCGCGAGAAGGTCGGCAATGCCAAAGTCCCGCTGGGTAATCCCGGCAACGAACTGATTTTGTGGGCCGAGTTCGAGCTTCACCAGGGCGACCCGGCAACTATCAAGCAGCACATTGACGAAATGACCGACTGGCGGCGGGCTAACCAGCCCCAGGAACCGAGCGGCGGCAGCGTTTTCAAGAATCCGCCCACGCCGTTTGGTTCAGCCGGGTCGCTGATTGAAAAGGCCGGGCTGAAAGGCTATCAAATCGGCGGAGCGCAGATTTCGCCTCGTCATGCCAATTTCATCATTAACCTGGGTGGCGCGAAAGCCCAGGACGTGATAGACCTGATTAACCTGGCTCGCGGGATTGTCAAAGAGCAGTTCGGAGCGGAAATCGAACCGGAAGTCGAAATGCTGGGCGAGTTCGACTAGAAACGGCGATAAACGTGCCAGGCAGCCGGGTAAAATATCATTAGATGATGAACTTGGTATTAAAGTCACATAGAATGATAAACTAAACTGATTGTGAAGCTATAATCAAATTATACGTTCCAGGACATAAGGATACTTACATTGGCGGATACAGGAGTGCAGTCGAATAAAAAAATACGGGTAGGTATCATCTTTGGGGGCCGCTCGGCTGAACACGAAGTATCTTTGATTTCGGCTAAAGCCGTTTTAAACGCAATCGACCCGGAAAAATACGATGTGGCCCTGATTGGCATTACTCGTGAAGGCCGCTGGCTCTCGCTGGGTGAGGCTGCCTTGACCGCCGGTAACAAGCCGGACCCCATAGCCCTGATGGAACCTTTTACCGGAGCTAAAAGCGATAACTCCACCGTCCAGACCGCCCTTCTGCCTGACCCTTCCGCTTCCAAACGCGGCCTGGCCGAAATCAGCGAGGCTGGCGGGATTTCCAGCCTGCAATTCGGCCCAATAGTGGACGTAATTTTCCCGGTGTTGCACGGTCCCTATGGCGAAGATGGTACAATGCAAGGATTACTGGAACTGGCAAACGTACCTTACGTGGGTTGCGGAGTTTTAGCCTCGGCGGTCGGCATGGATAAAGTCACTGCTCGTGAAATCTTCAAGCAGCACGGTTTGCCGGTTCTGGAATATTTCGCTCTCAAGCGCAAGGATTGGGAAAAAGACGACCTTACCAGGGAAAGCTTGCTCGACCGGATTGAAACCGGGATGGGCTATCCCTGCTTCGTCAAGCCGGTCAATATGGGCAGCAGCGTGGGCATAGCTAAGGCTCGCGACCGCCTGGGACTGGCCCAGGCTCTAACTACTGCTTGCCGCTACGACCGCAAGGTAATGGTTGAGAAGGCTCTCAACCCTCGTGAATTGGAAATAGCGGTTCTGGGTAACGACGACCCCCAGGCATCGGTTGTAGGCGAAATCCATATCAGCCAGAAGTCGGACTTTTACAGCTATACGGCCAAGTATCAGGATACCGAAGTTGGCTTCACTGTCCCGGCTGACATCTCAACCGAACTGAGCGACCGGCTGCGGGCGCTGGCGATTAGAGCCTTTGAAGCCCTGGATTGCGCCGGGATGACGCGGGTGGATTTCTTTCAGGACCGCGATACCGGCGAAGTTTATCTGAACGAGGTCAATACTATTCCCGGTTTTACGCCGGTCAGTATGTATCCGATGATGTGGGAAAAGACTGGCCTGTCCTACCGCGAACTGGTAGACCGGCTGATCGAACTGGCGCTGGAGCGTCACGCTGACAAAAACCGTAACGAACTAAGGGTTCAATAACCATGGCTGGTACACCAACACAACGCAATCCCAAAAGCCGAGCTTCTCAGGAAGAAACATCGTTCAGGCCGCACCAGCGTTATCCGCGCCTGAACGCCGATGCGGGCAAAGATGATATTGCGCCCGCACCAAGGGGCCGCCGCCCGGCTCCGGCCCGCCGACCCGCTGTATTGCGCCGGGAGAATTCTTCCAGGCCCAGTATCCGGCTGGATAGCGCCTTTGAAGCTCCTGCTCCGACCATACAAGCCAGGACTGGTCGAGTTAGCTTTGGCACTCGGCGGCAACCCCGGTCACAGGGTCTTACTATAAACTTTAATTCGGCCCGGTTGATCAGCCTGGCCGCTATGCTCATTCTGATTGGGCTAGGCTACTGGTTCTTGAACTCGCCCGGTTTTAACATTTCTCAGGTCGAAGTTACCGGCAACCGCCTTTTAAATTCAGAGGATGTGGTAAGAGTCAGTGGAGTAGATAAAATTAACGTTTTTGGGTTGCACGAAGAGGAAGTGGCCGCTAAAATCAAGACTCTACCCTACATACTCGAGGCTAACGTCTCAAAAGCCCTTCCTGACAAATTGACCGTAACTGTTACCGAACGCCAGAGCATTCTCAACTGGAAAGTCGATAGCTATAGCTACCTGGTGGACCCAGAAGGAGTGGTTCTGGACAGCTATTTTGAACAAGACCTTCCCGAAGGAGCTAAAGCCTTCCCGGTAATTGAAAGCCTGGATGGACGCAAAATGCAATTGGGCGACCGGGTGGACGTTATTGCGGTCCGCAGCGCCAAGGCTATTCAGAGCCAACTGGCGGCTGCCGGTATCAAAGTGGCAGCCGTCCAGTACGCCCCCACTTCCGGCCTGGTGATAATCAGCGTCCTGCCTAACGGGAACTGGAAAGCCGTGCTGGGTACGGATGTCCAGCTCGATCAGAAGATGAATATTCTAAAGGGTCTCCTTGCTGACAAAACAATTAAATGGAGTTACGCAGACTTACGCTTTATTAATAAGCCTGCCATTCAGTAGGATACGTAACAATGGCAACTAAGCAAGACAGGTTAATTGTCGGGTTAGATGTAGGCACTTCCAAGGTCTGCACCATCATTGGCGAAATGACCAGCGATAACCATATTAACATCCTGGGTATGGGCAGCAGTCCCAGCCTGGGCCTCCAAAAAGGGGTAGTTGTTAATATCGAGCAGGCCACCAATACTATCGCCTCTACTATCGAACAGGCCGAGCGCCAGGCTGCCCTTAAAATCGGTTCGGCCTTCGTGGGCGTGACCGGCGGCCACATTTCTTCGGTCAATAGCCGGGGCGTGGTGGCAGTTTCCAGGTCCAACCGGGATATTACCTCCGATGATGTGGCTCGCGCCATTGACTCGGCCCGTTCGGTAACGATGCCCTCGCAGCGTGAGGTGTTGCATGTCATTCCTCGAACCTTCGTGATTGATGGGCAAGATGGCGTGCGGGAGCCGGTCGGAATGAGCGGTTATCGCCTGGAAGTGGAAACCCATATCGCCACCGGTGCGATCAGTGCTTTGAACAATCTTTTAAAAGGGGTCCAACGGACTGGCGTAGAAGTCGAAGAACTGGTATTCTCTCCATTAGCGGCTAGTGAGGCAGTTTTGAGTGATGCTGAAAAACGCCTGGGAGTTTGCCTGTTGGACATCGGGGCCGGCACTACCGATATTGCCCTCTATATTGACGGTAGTATCTGGCACACGGCAGTCATTCCGATAGGCGGCAATACTATCACCAATGATATTTCGATGGTCCTGCGTATTTCGCCGGAAGCCGCCGAAAAATTAAAGGTTAAACACGGTGATGCTTCGGTGACTGGCCCCTATAAAGGGCTTTACGCCGATTACTATGGCAAAGGCCCCATCAAGCACGATTTTCGGTCGCGGACCAGACAAGATGAAGGCGAGAGTGATGACTCTACGACCCCTGACGAAATGCTGGAAACAGATAGCCTGGAAGTGGGCCGCAAACAACAAGTCTCGCGCAACCTTTTAAACGAAATTATCCACGCTCGTACCCGCCAACTGTTTGATATGGTCCAGGCGGAGATCAAAAAGAGCGGTTATGACGGAATGATACCGGCTGGCCTGGTGCTTACAGGCGGCACAGCCAATCTGAACGGCATTACCGATGCGGCTGGTCACGTCCTGAGATTGCCGGTGCGGATAGGCGCTCCGCGCGGTCTGAGTGAAGTGGCCGGGTCACTGAGCGTTCCAGCTTTTGCAACCAGCGTTGGCCTGGTATTATGGGGAATGAAAAAACGGAGTGGAGCCGAAATGCTCCTGGAAAACTCCCGGCGCGGCGGTAAAGCCAGTATGGCTGTCGGGCGCAAATTTGGTGGTTGGTTGAGGGAATTTTTACCCTGATGCGTGGAAGAGTAGGTTATAATAAAGTACGGAACGTATACCCTGTATTTATAAGGTAGATAAATCAGGGGATACAGCATTTTCATTATTGGTTTAGCGTTAGCGACCGAGTATCTCTGGTGGAAAGCCTAACCGCGCCGCCAGGGTCGCATTTAAGGAGAGTATGAATATGGCAACAGGACGAGGGCAGGGACCCGGTTTTAATAATCAGCCCCACAGCAATGATATTGATAATTTTGCTCAGATAAAAGTGATTGGGGTTGGCGGGGGCGGCTCTAACGCTGTCAACCGCATGATTCAAAGCGATTTGCGGGGTGTTGAATACTATGTAGTGAATACCGATGCCCAGGCTCTGTTATATTCCGAAGCGCCCAACCGCATTCGGATTGGTGACAAAGTGACCAAAGGGCTTGGTGCGGGCGGCAACCCGGTCATCGGCGCGAAAGCAGCCGAGGAGAGCAGCGAAGAACTTTATGATGCCCTGCGTGGGGCCGATATGATTTTCATTACCTGCGGTATGGGAGGTGGAACGGGAACGGGCGCGGCCCCGATTATTGCCCAGATTGCTAAAGAAGTTGGCGCTTTAACTGTTGGCGTAGTTACCCGGCCTTTCAGCTTTGAAGGCAACCGCCGCAAAGCCTCGGCTGACGAAGGTATTGCCCGCTTCAAGGAGCATGTGGATACTCTGATTACTATCCCGAATGACCGCTTACTCCAGGTGGCCGATAAAAAGACCTCGATGGTCGAAGCCTTCCGCATTGCGGACGATGTACTGCGCCAGGGCATCCAGGGTATTGCCGACCTGATTACCGTTCCGGGCTTGATAAATTTGGACTTTGCCGATGTCAAAAGCATTATGAGTGATGCCGGTTCGGCCCTGATGGCGATTGGCCGGGGTTCCGGCGATAACCGTTGCGTTGATGCGGCTCGCATGGCGATTGAAAGTCCGTTATTAGAGCTTTCGATTGAAGGCGCTCGCGGCGTACTGTTCAATATTACCGGCGGCGAAGACCTGGGTATCCTGGAAGTTTACGAAGCAGCCGAGATTATCCAGCAAGCTTCCGACCCTGAAGCCAACATCATCGTCGGGGCTGTGATTGACCCGCGCTTGAACGGCGAGGTCAAGTTGACCGTAATTGCCACCGGTTTTGATCAGGTTCGCAAGCCCAACGTCAAGAACCTGGGTGGCACTCAGCAGACCCGGCCCTACATCGCGCCGCCGCCTGGTTACGGCTATAACAGTAACGAGCGGAACTTTGGCAACGACCGCAATTTTGCCGAACGTGAGCGCGAACGGCAGGCCGTCGTCCAGCAGCCTCAACAGCAGCAACCGGCCCCCCCCCCCGCACCCCAGGCTGAACCGGCCCCGCCTCCGCCTGTGCCTTATCGCCCGGCTGTAAATGACGACCTGGATATTCCGCCGTTCCTGCGCTACCGGCAGCGTGGCGGCAGCGGTCAGTAATTCCGCTGGAAAGTTCTGGCTTGAACTGGCCGAGCATCTAAAACTCGGCCACACTTTAACAACTTGTCTTAGCGCTTAAAAGGCGGTAAAGCCAAAAACTTTACTGGCAGTCCAGGCCTCTGTTCCTGGCTGCTTTCTATGGAACTTACCCGACTTACTTTTCAGCTCGGCCTACCCGGCTGGAACCGTAAAGCAAGTCAATTACTCTCTTTTAACGCAAACCATTAGCGGCCCCTCAAGGGCCGCCTTATTTTTTATACCCCATTTCCACCCCCTGAACACAATTTAAAATAATACTGTTTTATCTTTATTTCAGCCCACTTAGTAACACTACATATCCCCTATAATATATCCATGACCTATTCAATCCAGGGCTTTCTTGAGGAAATATTGCTTGTATCAGGTCGGATAATCATACAGCACCCTAAAGACTTCATAGCCCTGTTATTGTAACGACCAGGAGCCTGGAAACTATGCGTGTCTGAAAAGACCAGTTTGCAGCCTTGCGCATTGCCCTCGCCTTCGACCGCCTTTAATAAGCGAGTACCGTAGTCCTGGCCGCGCTGATTCTCGCGAACTCAAAGAATGTTTATGCGTAAGCAGCCTTCCCAGCAAAACCCGGTTATCCGGCCAGAATTTTCCCTTGCTTATCCCGGATGAACGCTGCCACCTCGCCACCAAACTTAAGGCTGGTCTTTTTCGTATTAAATTGGTACAGTTCATCTTTAATGAATTGGCTGTCAGCCAGGGAGGGTTTTTTTCTATAATTATAGGATTATCAGTCATTTTATGGCCTTTCTTGTAAGAGCAATTTTCTTACTACTAACTACTTTTACTAAGAACTTTGTCCATTTGCCAGGTATGGTAAAATACAAAAGCCAGCCAGCCGCTAAAAAGTAGGCAAATTGGCCCTTTTTATGCTTGAGAAATTGTTGCTACTATATAACCGTGAATCAAGTGAACCTGGAAAGCAAAGGAGCAACTAAAGTGGCGCAGCGACCTCGGCGACCCAATCCCACCCAACTGTCCAGTCCTCAACCTGATGCCAGTTCGCCCGCCCGCCCCAACCAGTCGTCCGAACCGCCCGGTATCCTGGGTCTTATGGCCCGGAATCCCAGGTTGTTGGGCTGGCTAGATTTAGTGGCCGCTATTTTGCTTTTCTATTTTACGATACAAGGTTTTGCCAATGGGCGAGTTTTTTTCCCCTTTGGTTTTGGCTTGATGGGTCTGTATTTCTTTTATGGTTATGTTCGTAATGGCTTGAAAGCAAACTTTGGGAGTCTAACGGTCCCTTTGAACCTGGTCCTTTTGATCGGAGCGCTTATTTGCCTGGTGCTTGGTATTCAAAGTGAAGTCAACTAATATTTATTAACCCGGCCCGCTCTTATTGGCCGGATTACGCTGCAGATTATTTAAACTCGGTGGCCCCAATCGCCGCCCATGCTAAAAGGAGAAGATTCCACTTATGGAGACCGCTTGTAAGGTGACCACGTTGGGGTGTCTGGCGAACAATAGCCAGCACGTCACGTGGAAAGACAATTATAACAAAATTCTATTTTTAGAAAAAGCCCTGATATTAAGAAACGGTGGAGGGACCAGTGAAAAAAAGTCCTAACACCATGAAAATTGCAATGCTAAGTGTCCATACCTGCCCTCTGGCGGTATTGGGTGGCAAAGAAGCCGGGGGCATGAACGTATATGTCCGGGAACTGGGTAAAGAACTGGGCCGTCGCGGCCTCGAAGTAGATATTTTTACCCGTTCTCAGAATCCCATTACCACTTTTACTCATAACCTGGGCCAAAATGTCCGCATCATCCATCTCCCGGCTGGTCCCCTTAGACCTTATGATAAAAATCAGATTTTTCAGCATTTACCGGAATTTGTGGAAAATATCCGGCGTTTTCAGCTTCAAGACGCTCCGGACGTATCTTACGACCTCATTCATGGTAATTATTGGTTGAGCGGTCAGGCTGGTCTAATGCTGCGTAAGAAATGGCACGTGCCGGTGGTCCAGATGTTCCACACTTTGGCCCATTTGAAAAATGATATTGCCCGTACCGAGAGTGAGCGAGAACCTTCTTTCCGGGCCGAGTGCGAAGCGGAAATTATGCAGCAGGTAGACCGGATTATCGCGGCTACCCCGACTGAAAAAGCCCAACTGACCTGGCGTTATGGGGCCGAGCCTGAGAAGATTGAGACAATTTCTTGCGGCGTAGATTTAAAGCTATTTCGCCCGCTCAATCGGCTAGAGTCCAGGACTGCCGTCAACGGCCTCGTGCCTGGCCTGAAAGCCCGGCAGGTTGTATTATTAGTGGGCCGTATTGAGCCGATTAAAGGCGTAGATGTGCTGATTGAAGCGGTCCAGCAGTGGCGGGAAAAGCGCCAACTGGCCGGACAAGCGGCTGGGCCGGACGAGTTGCAGGTAATGGTGGTCGGTGGCGGCAGCGCAACCGGCGGCACAACCACTCGCAGCGGACGCAGCCTGTCATTGCAAACTGCCCGTCCACCGGAGGAGAACCAGGAAGCCTTGCGGTTACGGGCGCGGGTGCTGGAGTTGGGTTTGACCGAGCAAATTTTGTTCGTGCCTTCACAGGCTCAATCTCAAATGCCGCTCTTTTACAATGCCGCCGATGTGGTGGTAATGCCCAGCCGTTACGAAAGTTTTGGCCTGGCTGCCCTGGAAGCGCAAGCTTGCGGTACGCCTGTTGTAGCCAGCCGGGTAGGCGGGTTGCCTTTTGCGGTCCAGGACGGCTATAGCGGCTTTCTGGTCGAGCAAGGCCAACCGGCTGAACTGGCCGGGGCGCTCACTCGCTTGCTTGAAAATCCGGTTCTGCGGCGCAAGCTAGGACAACAGGCTGGTCTCCGGGCCGAGCAATTTGGCTGGCGGGCCGTGGCCGATAGCGTGATTGCCACTTACCAGGAACTGGTAGTCCCGGCGACCCGCGAAAAGCTGGCCGGTAGTTTGGTCTAGCCTGGCTCGCTACTCGTGAGACGTAAAAGGCGCTTCCTTGTCAGGTAATATTTGAGGGTTGGCAGATAAACAATCTTGCCAATCCTCAAGTCAAGTAAACCTGAATAAACCAAATATTTTGTACTTCTGAAAAAGGATTGTTTTCGGTTTAACTTATTTTATTTAGAGTCTTAAGGCATTACCCTTACATCCAACGTTTTACACCTTAAAAGGAAAGATTAATGACAGGGAAACCAATTGGCCTCGCTCAGATAGGGACCGGCGGTATCGCGTTAGCGAATCATTTACCGGGGGTTCAGTTGTGTTCACAGGGCCAGATGGTCGCCCTGTGCGATGTGAACCAGGCCGCCTTGCAGCAAGCTTTTACCGCTACCGGAATTGAGAAGGTTTATACCGACTACCACCGCTTGCTGGAAGACCCGGCGGTAGATGCCGTTATTATTGCCACCCCTAACCGCTTTCACAAAGAAATTGTCCTGGCCGCTATCGCTGCCGGTAAGCACGTGATGTGCGAGAAACCGTTGGCCTTGAACTATGCCGATGCCCTGGAAATGTATCAAGCGGCTGAAAAGGCCGGAGTCCGCCACATGACCGCTTTTACTTACCGCTTCGTCCCGGCCATGCGCTACATGAAGCACCTGATAGATAGCGG
This sequence comes from Chloroflexota bacterium, assembly GCA_043727245.1. Classification (GTDB taxonomy): domain Bacteria; phylum Chloroflexota; class Chloroflexia; order Chloroheliales; family Chloroheliaceae; genus 54-19. The sequence goes on from JAYSYV010001425.1 coordinate 27,387, forward strand.
CTATGTGGGCCAGC
>JAYSYV010001426.1:0-3031 GCA_043727245.1 Chloroflexota bacterium
TCAACATACCAGGCATACCCGCCGCCGAGGCCCCTTATTTCGACTTTGTTCTGACGACATAAAATAAGGCGGTGCAGGCGAGTTGGTCACGCCACTTTATTTTAGGTCAAACCACAATTCCGTGTAAGGCACTAACCCTTAAATTTATAAGGGTTGTTGCTAAGAACAACCGGCGCTGATTTTAAGTTCCGAAGAAGGTAGCCAATCTATGGCAAGGGTTCAGCTAGTTTCTATATTTTGGGGGAGAGTTTAGTGAGCCAGAACATCAACATCAGATTATCCAGCAATGTGGTCCAATTATCACCCGGTGAAGGGACCGTCCTTGCTGTAACTATCATCAATAATGGCCGTGGGGTCGAACGGCTCGAATTAAGCATCAATAATATTGACCCCGGTTGGCTATTATTAGATCAAAATGAACTTTTACTCTACCCCGATGCCCCCGGCAACGAAGGTACGGTCAATCTTCAAATTTCGCTGCCAACCACGGCCCTACCTGGCTCTTATTCCCCTACCCTGGATATTCGCAATGCCGGTGAGTCGGTTATAACAGCCACGGCTCCTCTCGTACTGATAGTTAACCAGTTAGCCGCCGCACCCGGCCCTGAATTTCAACTCCTTCAGGAAGGCGTGCAGACCAAACAAAAATGGGCCCGCTTCCAGCTTCAAGTCGTCAATCCTTTAGACCTGCCCCAAACTATCAAACTTTATGGGCGACCCAACTTACCCAGCACCAGGCTGCGTATTATTCCGCCGGTAATTGAAGTGCCGCCACGCGGCCAGGCTCTGAGCGTTATTGAATTGGAACCGGCCAAACGCAACCGGATTCGGCCTGGCAAACGTTACGACTTTATGGTGGCAGCCGAAAACGCACCCGGCCAGGCCAACGGTTATATGGTTCAGACCGCTTCTCTGCCCTTGCTGGCGAAAATCCTGGCTACACCTTTTTTGCTGGTCCTGTCTATTCTGCTACCCCTGATAATTGTTGGCGCAGTCGTAGCCTTTATTTTGTGGCCGAGAAATACTCCGACGATTACCCAACCGCAACAGGTGGCTCGCTGCGTCACTACCAACCTTGCCCAGACCGCCAGCCTGCGGATGGGTCAGCAAAATACCGATATTTGGGTTACGGATGCGGATACCGGCCAGACCCGTAAAGTGCAGCAGGAGCCGGTCGAACGACTGCCCGGTATGTATGCGAGCATGCTGTCAGTCTCGCCGGATGGAAAGCAATTGGCCTATGTTACTGCCGCCAATGAAGCCCTGGACGATGCCGTAATTTATACCGTCAGCCTGAATTCTTCCAGTAAACAGCGCGTGACCGGAATACCTTCCGGTTTTTGGCCGACCCACCCAATCTGGTCCAATGACAACAGCCAGTTAGGGTATGTTGTACGCAACGGCTCTCAATTAGACTTCAATGTCGTCAATCTAAGCGATAAGAAAGCAACCGTCGTCCAGATTCCCCAGATGAGTCCTGACCAGTTCTATGGCGACCCTGGCGTGGCTGGTCCGCTTTGTTTTTCAACCGATAATACACGGGTAGTCCTGGCAAACAATCAAGCTACCACCCAGCTTGAGGTCAGTCTGAGTGACAAAAGCTCCAAGACAGTCAACAGGCCGCTGGCGGTTTCGGCAGTCCAGGATAAATCTTTTGCACCGAGTGCAGCTAACGCGGTTGAGCCGCCCCTGGCTCCGCTGGGAGATAGTGCCTGTCAGGTGAAAATTTTTAGCCAGAATGACCCACTCTGGCGCGACCTGACAATGAAAGGCCGGAGCGATAGCCAGAACGATAAAATCGGCGCTGCCGGGTGTGCGCTCACCACAGCGGCTATGTTGCTCAATTATTACAAGGTCAATACCGACCCCAACGAGCTTAACGCCTGTATGGGGACCGATTCTAACCCGATAAATTGGACCATACCGGCTACGCAGTGCAGTGATGGTTTCGTAGCAGGGGCGCAACGTGATTTTTTTAGCTGGGACGGTCTTAATGAATCGCTCAACCAGGGCCAACCGGCTGTTGTAGGTCTGCTCGGCGGTCAGACCGGGGTTCACTTTGTGGTTGTTATAGGCGGTTCGGATAGCATCGCCTCTACTTACCGGGTAAACGACCCCTGGGACGGCACGAATAATAAATCGCTGGCCTACTACATCAAAAAAGGTTATCAACTTCAATGGCTGGTTTCCTTCAAAGGAGCTAACCCGCCCACCTGCAAGCCACGAGTTACAGCGGTGTCCGATATCGACCCTAACTTTAAGCTTAAACAAAGCAGCCCGGAAGACGGTCACGCCTACAACCAACCAGTGAATATAGCCTTTACCGGCGGCTCCGACCGGGCTGTTGCTAATCTTAATACGCTCATAAATAACTCGGCCATCGTTGCGACTGCAACCGCCGGGCAAACCACTGTAACCCCTGGTATAACCGTATCAGCCGAACAGACTCAGAACCAACCTGGCATAATCCCTGCCAAAGTAGTTAGTAACGGCGAACAGGTCGCTGACCAGGGCGCTTACCAGCTTGTTATAGAGTCGCCGGGCGACAATGGGATAAATCAACGCCTTACTACTAACTTTGTAATTGATATGACACCCCCGACTTTAACTCGGATACCGCAAGGGGCTTTTGAAAGCAACCTTTCAGCTACAGGAGCGCAGATTGCCCACGGCAATGTAACTATGCAATTGAAAGCTACCGACAATTTGAGCGGTATATCAACTATAGAGTACATGGTAAACGGCGGCTCTCCGCAGCCTTATACTAATGATGTCAGTCCCAGGCCGGTAATATTTACCCAGGCGGGTGATTTCAATATAACCTACCGGGCAACCGATGGGGCCGGTAACGTTACGCCGCCGCAAGAATGGAAATTTGTGATTGTTCTGGGAACAGCCGACATTGGCCTCAACGGTCAGGGTGGAGGAACCGGCACAGCGGCTGCTACCATCGCACCGGTGGCTGTCGTCGTCACCACACCTCCAGCCAATGGCAGTAGCGGTGAAGGCAGTGTAGCTGGAAGCGGGGGGG
>JAYSYV010001427.1:0-9230 GCA_043727245.1 Chloroflexota bacterium
TCGTATGGTTAAAAATCGCCATCTTTCCAAGTCCATTTCCGATGCAGCATGGTCGGCCTTTTTCGAGATGATACGCGCCAAAGCGGAAGACACCCCAAACGGGCGCGGGCGAATATTTCTTCCCGTAAATCCGGCCTACACCTCTCAGACGTGCAGTGATTGCGGGTATCGAAGGGTAGGGGAAGAAAAACTTACCCTTTGTGAACGAACTTTCGATTGCCCCAGTTGTCATTTGCACCTTGATCGCCATTTGAATGCGGCCTTAAATATCAAAGCTGTGGGATTACACAGCGTGGGTTTGCCCCAGGATGCTTCCGCCTTTAGGCGTGGGGAGTAATCACTTTCACGGCGCGTTTAACGTTTTTCTTTTCATAGCTTATTAGCTATTAACCTGCTAATGCACCACACTTCAAGTTTTTAATTACTTCTACGTTTAACGTTCTACGATCCGACCAAGGTCGTCCCAGAAGCCGGGATAGGAAACATCGGCGCAGCGGTAATCCTCGATTTCCAGAGATTGGCCGTTAGGCAGCAAGAGTCCCGCGATAGCCAGGGCCATCGCAAGACGGTGGTCGCCGTAACTCTGGACTAGATTGCCACTAAGCCCTGAAACCGGTCCCTGGATAGATAACCCATCGGGCCTGGTTTCAACTTCAATCCCCAACCGGCCAAACTCGCTGGCAATCGCCGCGATGCGGTCGGTTTCTTTGACCCGCAATTCGGAAGCATCGCGGACTTCGGTGATGCCTTGAGCCAGCAGAGCGGCTACCGCCAGGGCCGGTATTTCATCCACCAGGCGTGGAATTATGCTGCCTCCAATCTGGCCCCCTTTGAGATAGGCGCTTCTGACGCGCAAATCTGCCACCGGTTCACCGCCTACCAGGCTTTCATTTGAAAAAGTAATATCAGCCCCCATTTCCAGCAAGGCATCAATCACGCCGGTCCGCGTCCGGTTAACGCCCACCTTGCGTAATGTCAGGTCCGCGTCGGGGTGGACTGAACCCGCCACCAACCAGAACGCCGCCGAGCTAATATCGCCCGGCACTTCCACGTCCAGGGCTTTAAGTGAAGTGGCCGGGCCGTGCATTACCAATGTATCGGCGGTTTTTTCCAGGGGCGCACCCATCGCAGTCAAGAAGCGTTCGGTATGGTCCCGGCTTTCAATCAGGCCGCCGAGTGTAGTATCACCCTCGGCATACAGTGCCGCCAGCAAGAGGCAGGTTTTTAGCTGGGCGCTGGCGACCGGCAGGTCATAACGCAACCCTTTGAGGTTGCCGCCCCGGATAACCAGGGGCGCTTGCGTATCGTTTTTGCGGCCTGAAAGGTTAGCCCCCATCAATTTGAGCGGCTCCATGACTCGCTTCATGGGCCGGGAGCGCAAAGAAGCGTCGCCCGTAAGGACGGATTGAAAAGGAAAGCCACTTAGCAGACCGGCTAGAAAGCGCATGGTAGTGCCGCTGTTACCCGCATTCAATACGTCACCGGCTTCTTCCAGGCCATGTAAACCTTTTCCGTGAATTATCACGGTCCGGGCGGCTTCATCCAGCTCAATCTGCACGCCTGATTGGCGCATACAGGCGATGCTGGAAAGACAATCTTCACCTGGCAGAAAGTTGGTAATGCGGGCTATACCTTCGCCAATCGAGTTAAAGATAACCGAACGGTGGCTGATAGCTTTATCGCCGGGTACAGTAATTTCCCCGCGCAGACGGCGGGCCGAGTTAATGGTAATCCGATTAGTCAAAACAACGCTGGGGGCAGACATTCCTGATTCCCTCTCTAATTTGTTAGTCAGACAGCTTTTGCCGGTTCAGGCAAGTTTTTAGAACCATGATAACTTCATCGTGCAAATAAGTCTACCCTTACCATCAACCCGTTACCGGGATTAGTCCCTTGAATTCAAACAGTGGCTATTTTCAATAAACAAATTGCTGGGGATATGTAGCCCTTTATGCGGTTATTTCGATTAGACGGGGTTCTAAGTCTTTACCCCGCAACAACAGCAGGGCTACACTGACCGGCAACTTGAAGCGGCGAGGTCCGGCGCTGCCCGGATTGAGGTATAACACGCCTTGCTTGTAAGAAATCAGCGGTTTGTGCGAATGACCACTGATAACAGCCTGGATAGATTCTTCCGCCGGATTTACATCCAGTTCCGGCAAAATATGCAGCAAGTAAATCTTAATATCACCAAAAGTTTCAAGTTTCTTTTCGGGCAATTCCATAGCCCAGGCGGCCCGGTCGTTATTACCCCGCACCGCTACTACCGGGGCAATCCGGCTCAATCCTTCTAAAACTTCGGGCTTTCCGATGTCGCCCGCATGAATTATAAGCTCTGAACCTGCTAAAGCCGCCAGAGCTTGCGGTCGCAACAGCCCATGCGTATCGGATATAACCCCAATTTGTCTTGCTTCCAAAGCTACCTCATGACCAGTAATCAGTTGATTGGTTTAAAGCGGCTATCTGCGTCAGGAAGCTTACAGTTTATTCTATACATCTTACAATAAGCTTTCTTTGGGAAATTAGCGGCCCTTGAAATCCGGCTGGCGCTTTTCCATAAAAGCCCGCATGGCTTCGCCCACATCTTCGGTCTGGAAACATTTGAGGATGGCGGCGTATTCGCTCTTGAGCTGGGTCGGCAGGTCGTTGTCCAGCGAAACCGCCAACAGGCGTTTGGTAAGAGTCAGGGCGACCGGCGGACCGTAAGCCAGTTGGGCCGCGTATTCGGCTACTGCCGCCCCGAAATTCTCAGCCGGCACGATTTTTGAGGCCAGACCGATGCGTTCGGCTTCCTCAGCGTTGATGTCGCGGGCCGTAAGAATTAACTCGGTGGCCCTGGAAAGACCCACCAACCGGGGCAGAAAGTAGCTCACCCCGGCATCCGGGGCTAATCCACGGCGGATATAGCCGGTTGTAACAACTGCCCTGGCGCTGACGAGCCGGATGTCGGCTCCGAGGGCCAGACCCAAACCCGCCCCGGCAGCCGGACCATTGATAGCCGCGATAACCGGTTTATCATTGTTGACCAGGGCCAGAGCCAAACGGCCTACCCAACCCAGGTCGTCCAGGCGTTCGGTCCGGCTCTGATTACCGGCGGCCATGTGTTCGGCCAGCGCGGCGGGGTCCAGGTCAAGCCCGGCGCAAAAGCCTCGTCCGGCCCCGGTTATTACTAATACCCGCACCCCATCATCATGGGAAGCCTGCGCGATGGCAGCCGGAAGCTCATTGGAAAGCCGGTCGTTAATGGCGTTAAGTTTTTCGGGCCGGTTTAGCGTAATAGTGCGAACGCCCTGGGGAGTGGTTTCAACCAACAAATAAGCATATTCCTGGGACATAAACACTTTCCTTTATTTATTGTTGCTGCATAATAAGAGAAGTCCAGCGGCATTAATGTCGTTCCGGCCAGTTGGCGTACAAATTCAGGCATTCCTGGCGCATAAAGTCCGGCCTAATCGTAATGATAGCGGTCCCGGCCTGCTGGTTGGCCCACTCTATCACTTCTTCGACCTTATGGCCCAACGTGGCCCGGTAGTTAAACAGGTCGGTAGACCGCGCACCATAGACCACCCGCACAATTCCACAGCGGATAATCAAGCTGCCGCACATCAGGCAGGGTTCGCAGGTGGTATAGAGAGTGCAACCGGTTAGCATTTCGTGGCCCAAAACCTGACCGGCGGCCCGAATTGCCACGACTTCACCGTGAGCGCTGGCATCATGGTCGCGCGTCACCAGATTGTATCCTCCGGCGACCAGGCGACCATCCGGCCCGGTTACAACCGCGCCAAAAGGATGCTGCCCGGCAGCCAGACCCGCTTTAGCCAGAGTTATAGCCTGTCCCATCCATTCCCGGTCGGCAGCATTACTCAACTTTGCAGTCTCCTTACCGTTTAAATTTCGTAGCCGACCGAAGGGCCACCCGGCGCGATTTCAAGCTGTTCAGCCCGGCCATGCAAGCCGCTCTCCCCGGCCACCTTAAAGAAGGCATCCCGGACCAACCCGGCTTTCTCGCGGCAGGTAAAGGCCAGCACAGTCGAACCGGCCCCACTCAAAGCGGCCCCAAAAGCTCCGGCCTGCTGGGCAGCATCAATCAAGGCTGGCAATTGCGGGAAAATCCGGCTGCGGTAGGGCTGATGTAGGCGGTCGTTCATGGCTTCAGCCAGCCATTCGAGCCGACCGTTAGGCGCGGCAAAAGCCGCCACAAACAAAGCCGTCCGTGAAGAATTATGGGCGGCATCCTGCAAACTCAGCATGGCCGGTAACACCGCGCGAGCCTCTTTGGTAGACATTTCAAAGTTGGGGATAAATACCACCACTGTCAGGTCTTTCGGGATAGGCAAGCTAACTATAACCGGGTTGCGCCAGGCCGGACCACCATCCAGATTACGCATTCCTTCGACTGCCGGGTTATCGGCTGACTGCGAAGAAGCCGTAAAAAAGGAAGGAGCCGCTGCCGGGGCCGATACCGCCAGAGTCAAACCGCCCAGTAGAGTCGCCGCCACGTTATCGGGGTGGCCTTCGATTTCAGTCGCGAGGCGCACTAACTGCTCCCGGTTAGGGAAGTTGGAACCGCCATACGCCCGGCGACACAACGCATCCGCCCCGATCAGGCCGCCTATAATAGCTGTGGCGCTGCTACCCAGACCCCGGCTCAACGGAATCCGGCTCTCTAGTTCCAGCTTAAAGGCCGGAACCCGGTAGCCGGTGGCCCGCTGGTAGACCTTGATAGCGTCATAAACCAGGCTGCATTTTTCCGCTTGCAACCGCTCCGCTCCTTCGCCGCGCACCACCAGGGGCATCGAAGCCGCATCCGGCGCTTCGGCATCAAAAATAAAATCGGTATATAGGGCCAGAGCCAACCCAAAAGCATCGAATCCACAACCCAGGTTGGCCGAACTGGCCGGGACTTTTACTCGTATTCGCATTTTTCCCAGTCTTCATTTTGTAAAATAAGCCGCCTTATTCTTGGCTGACCCTATTATAGCCTAATTGACTGGATTCGTCAGGATTTCCCAGGCTCTCAAAGACCCCGTTAAAGCAAAAATCAAAATGATTGAACCAATTTTGAAATATTAATGAGGTTGAATTGGTTCAATATTAGATAAATATAATCGTTCCTCAGTTATTACCTTTAGAGCGCTTTAAAATAAAAAAGGCAGCGAACCTTTATTTCGTAGTTCGCTGCCAGGAAGAAAGTTAGCGGCTAACCGGGACCGGCTTCAACCGTTCGGGTTGTGACACCGGCAAATTCTCCGGCACGACATCCCCCTTCCATGCCTGGGTCCAGGCCAATTCCTGGGCGTAAGCCGCTTCTTCCAGGGCTTTGCGTTCGGCATTCCAACCTAGTAAAGCGGCCAATTCGTCCGAAACCAGCGAGGCCGCCTGGCGACCCTGGTCAGGCGAAAAATACAGGGCCGTCCGGCGCATCATAAAGTCGCGCAGAGTCTGACACTGTTCCTGTTCAACCGCGTAAAGCAATTGCGCCCTTACATCAGGATAGGTCGGATGAATTGGCCCTGCCAACTTACCGTCAGCTTCGATTAAAGCCAGCAAATCCTCCGACCGTTTGCCATACAGGTTGACTAGATTCTGGATTTGCGGCTCGGTCAGGCCAAATCGGGCCGCCCGCTCAGTTAGCCCTTTGATATAGTCTTCAACTTTGCCCATCATTCCGCCGGGCAGCAGTTCGCTCCGAGTGGTGCTTTTTACGTTCACTTTTAGCTTTTTAGCGGCCTGGTCCACCGCTTCCTCGGCGATACCCCGGTAGGCGGTCAGTTTGCCACCGACTACCGAAAGCAAACCTGGCGCGTCACCGACTTTTTCGTGGTCAACCAGGGCGTGTTTGCGCGAGACTGCCGACTCGTCCTTGCTGCCCGCTTTGCCCTGCCGTACTAAAGCCCTGACCCCGGCGTTGGTATAGAAAATGGTATCCCAATCCGCTTTGGGGAAAACCGAGCGGACCGAAGCCAGCAGGTAAGCGACATCTTCGCCATCGGCCTGAACGCTTTCAAGCTCAGTTTCAAAATCGGTGTCGGTCGTCCCGACCCAGGAATAGCCCAGCCAGGGAATTACAAAGAACAGGCGGTCATCTTCCTCGGCGAAGAGAACAATCGCGTTGTTGATAGTCCGGGGAGCGGTAAAATGAATCCCTTTGGTCCGGCGCACCCGGCGGCTGGCTTCTCCGGTCAGCTTCTGTTCCAGGCCGTCTAGCCAGGCTCCCGTAGCGTTGATAACCAGCCGGGCCTTGACTTCTACTTCACCAGCATCAGCGCCAGGCAAAACATCTTTGACTCGCACGCCTGTTACCCGGCCATCCTCCCGGATTAGCCCCTCGACCGAAGCATAATTGAAAGTGAACGCCCCTTTTTGCTGCGCGGCATAGATGTTTTCAAAGTTCAGCCGTTCGGCCAGTGGAACCTGCCCATCGTAGTACATCTGCGAACCCTGCAAGCCCTCACTTCGTAAGGACGGTTCAAGTTCGAGGGTTTGCTTTTTGTTAAAGTTTTTGTGATTGGGCAGGCTCTTATCGAAACTCAACCAGTCGTACAGCCACATTCCGATTGTCAATTTGAAGCGGTAGAAAAGGCTCCGGCGGTAGAACGGCACGATAAAAGCTAAAGGCCGAACCAGATGAGGCGCGATTTTGAGCAAAATCTCGCGCTCTTTAAGGTCCATCCGCACCAGGCCAAAGTCAAGCATTTCCAAATAACGCAGTCCACCGTGAATCAAACGGGTGGAACGGCTGGAAGTGCCGCTGGCATAGTCGTATTTCTCAAAAAGGGCCACCTTTAAACCTCTGGATGCAGCATCGCGGGCAATCCCGGCCCCGATAACGCCTCCCCCGATAATCGCCAGGTCAAACTCCTGATTTTTTAAGGCGGTCAGTCGCGGACCTTTTTCTACCAGTTCACTCATTTTATCTCTCCCGGTTTTATTTCAGAATACAAAAAAAGATTCACTCTAATCGGGGGCAACGTTAAAACGCCGCCAGCCGGTCAGAGAGAACCTTTCTCCAATCTCCAGTTCTCATCTTCGCCGTCAAGGCCTAAATTCACTTCTATTTTAGCTCAAAATCTGGTTTTAGTCAAGCTGAAAATCGCACTTTTAATTAAGGTTAGCCTCCACTTTTTACCCTACTCCTCACTTTCTACTGCTCCCGGCGTGTTATACAAGAAGCGTTGACCCTCTACGAAATCCAGGGCATCATCTAGGTCTTGACGAGTAATAGACAGCGCCGGTAACGGTCCATCTTTAGCGGCATGGATGAGCCTACCCAGGGCATTGAGGGCGGCCCGGTTGCAAAAGACCTCGATGTCCGCCCCGGACCAACCTTCCATTTCGTCGGCCAGTTTGGGCAGCAATTCCGGCTGGGCCAGCGGTTTATTCCCGGCGTGGACTGCCAGGATTTTCAACCGGGTGTCTTTATCGGGCAAGCCAAGCTCTATCTTGGTATCGAAACGGCCTGGCCGCAGCAAAGCCGGGTCGAGCATATCAGGCCGGTTAGTCGCGCCAATCAGGACTACCCCGGTTGAAGAAGCCACCCCGTCCATTTCGGTCAAAAGCTGCGCGACCACCCTCTCGCCCACCGGGTCCGCCGAGTTTTGACCCCGCAAAGGAGCCAGCGAGTCAAGTTCATCCAGGAAAATGATGCAGGGCGCGGCGGCACGGGCCTTCTTGAATATTTCGCGGACCGCTTTTTCCGACTCGCCGACCCACTTGGACAGCAATTCCGGTCCGCGTACTGAAATAAAGTTAATAGAACTCTGGCTGGCAATTGCCTGTGCCACCAGCGTCTTGCCGGTTCCAGGTGGGCCATACAGCAAAATGCCTTTGGAGGCTCGCGCCCCGGCCTGTTTCAGCAAATCGGCATATTTGAGGGGCCATTCTATCGCTTCTTCCAGGGCTTGCCGAACATTATCCAATCCGCCGACCTGCTCCCAGGTTACATTCGGAATTTCGGTATAGACTTCGCGCAGGGCGCTCGGTTCAATCTCCGATAGGGCGGTTAGAAAATCAACCATTTCAACCCGCAAGGAAAGCAACTGGTCGAAGGAAAAAGCCCCCTGCACAAATTCAAAGTCGGGGAAAAGGCGGCGCAGGGCGGCCAGGGCGGCTTCCCGGCACAGCGCGGCCAGGTCGGCCCCGACAAAGCCGTGAGTTATATCGGCCAGATGGTCCAGATCAAAATCGGGCGACAACGGCATGCCGCGAGTGTAAATATCCAGGATTTCCCGGCGGCCAGTGCGGTCCGGCACTTTGATACTGATTTCGCGATCGAACCGGCCTGGTCGCCTTAACGCCTGGTCCAGGCTGTCCTGCAAATTGGTCGCCCCAATCACGACCACCCGGCCACGCGGCTGCAATCCGTCCATCAGAGCCAGCAGTTGAGCCACAATCCGGCGGTCAATCTCGTGGAAAGACTCGCTGCGCTTGGGAGCGATAGCGTCAATTTCGTCCAGGAAAATAATACTGGGCGCTCTTGTTTGAGCCTCCTGGAAAATTTTACGCAGGTGAGCTTCGCTCTGTCCGTAGAGGCTGTGGGCGATTTCCGGCCCGTTCACGCTGATAAAATGAGCGTTGGCTTCCCCGGCGACCGCCCGCGCAATCATGGTCTTACCTGTGCCGGGCGGGCCGTAGAGTAAAACGCCTTTTGGCGGCTCGATGCCCAGCCGCTCGAAAACTTCGGGGTGCTTTAAAGGCAGCTCAATCATTTCGCGAATCCGGCTCAATTCCCTGGAAAGCCCGCCAATGTCCTCATAAGTCAGGCCCGTACCGTTACGCCTGGGCTTGACTTTAGTGGGGTCAGGCCGGTTCTCCTTCAGGCGCACAGTCGTTACCGGCCCAATTACTACGGCCTGACCGGGCGGCACAATTTCCTCGACCATAAACTCCTGGAACCCGGTCCCAAATAGGTTTACCCGGACCAGGTTGCCTTCCTGCACCACCAACCCTTCAAAGAGGCGTTTGAAATAAAGCGAATGACGGCTAGAGCTGAATTGCTGCCAGTTGGCCCCACTGCCCAAAGGCGAAATAGTCAGGTTACGGGCCTGGATGGTCGGAAGCAACCGGGCGGTCACGTCACTTTCCAGGGAAGCCCCACAATTGGCCCGCAGTAAGCCATCCATCTGGACCTGACGTTTGCCCCGGTCTTCCAGGTACGAGGGCAAGGCTTTGGCGGCTGTGACACCGCTTGGACCTTTAAGCTCGATAATATCGCCCACATTCGCGCCCAA
>JAYSYV010001428.1:0-3029 GCA_043727245.1 Chloroflexota bacterium
TTGGTTCTTCGTCCACTCTGAGCGTGGCTCCGGCCCTTATTACTCCTATTAAATTGATAAAGGAGCAGCCAAAGGATGCTTCCCAGGACGCTATCGAGCGGCGTTCGCGCTTTAATCGCTGGCGTTACGGCGGTCATAAACTGATTTATACCCTACGTGAGAATTTGCTTACACCATTTGCCTTTGTTGAAATGGCAGGTTGGCTCTCCTTCTTCCCGCTAGTAGGTAAAACTCTGATACCAGGCCGTTGGAGAAGAGTTCAAAGGGGCTTTGAGGAAAAATTAGCTCCTTCATTTTCTACAGAACCATCCATTGTTACTGATCCGGCTGAGATGAGCCTGATGGAGCAAGCGGCGGCGGCAGCTAATCTGCTTCGTAGTATCGGGCTTATCGGGCAGTTTGCCCGGCTGATCTTTTTATGTGGTCACGGAAGTGAAACCGAAAATAATCCTTATGCTTCGGCCCTTGACTGCGGAGCCTGCGGTGGCAATCATGGCGGTCCCAGCGCAGTGGTAGCGGCCGGTATTTTAAACAGAAAGCCGGTTCGCAAACTTTTGGAGGAGCAAGGAATTGTTATTCCAGAAGAAACCTTTTTCCTGGCGGGTGAGCATAATACAACCACCGATAGCATCTGCTTTCTCAATGAGCGGCAACTACCTGCCAGTCACCTTGCCGAATTTGAACGTTTTAAGGAGAATACTGGTCTGGCCGGTGAGGACAATGCCAGGGAAAGGTGGCAAAAACTACCGGGGACGGCGAAGATAAAGGCAAAAGCAGCGATAAAGCTAAAGTTACAGCAACGGGCAGCCGATTGGGCGCAAGTCAGACCGGAATGGGGCCTGGTGAGAAACGCCGCCTTTATTTGCGGCAGCCGGGCCTTAACCAACAGCTTAAACCTGAATAACCGGGTGTTTCTACATTCTTATAACCCGCGCCAGGACCCGGAAGGAAATATTCTGGAAGGAATTCTTACGGCCCCGGTGGTAGTAGCCGAATGGATAAACATGCAATATTACCTTTCAAGCATAGATAACCAGAACTTTGGCAGCGGCACCAAGCTACTGCATACCGTCGTAAGTCAGGCCGGGGTCATGCAAGGGCGGCAAAGCGATTTGCTGATTGGCCTGCCTCAACAAGCAGTAAAGGTCGGTGAAAAACTTTTTCACGAACCAATGCGGTTGTGTGTGATCGTGGAAGCTCCAACTACCACTATCTCAAATATCATAGCAAAGCACCAGAAGCTACAGCATCTCACCAACAACGAATGGATCAGGCTGGTGGCTTTTGACACCTTAAAGAATACTTTCTATCAGTATATCGCAGGTGGCGAATGGGTAGAAGTGGACCTTTGAGAACTAAGTTTGTTAAGTAAGGGATGGTTATAAGAAACTCCTGCATTTTCGGCCAGCATGGGCCGGGCAAAACAGGGGGAGTAACAAAATCGTGAATGGAAGCCGGCCTAATTGTTTATTTGAGCCGTTATTGACTCACAAATGGAGGATTAAAGATGTTTGCTAAATCCGAACTCAATTTTCCCGGACGCAAAGAATATTTTTTATGCCTTATAGCTCTACTGCGTATGACTTGCCTTATCGAAAGTAATCATTATAACTCTAAAACTCTTCAGGCGGCTAAAATGTCTTTAGAAGACTTAGAAGAAAGGCAACTCCTGCTAGACAAATTAGACCCAAAAGAGTTAATAAGCCAGTTGCGCGAGGAAATAAAATACTACGAGCAAACGGGCGCAAAGAAGGATATGGCAAAAGTAAATTATTGGTACAACGTTTATGACCGGCTCAATCTCGAATACGAGAAAGTAATTTTATCGGAATTGAGGCAATTGTAATACATTAAGATTAAGAGTAAAATCTGAAGAAGAGTAGTAGGCAGACCAAGTAACAGCAAGTCATCTAACAATTATACACCGGATGAGGTTCGCAGCCAGGACTAGGGTGTCCTGGTTATTCCTATCATAGGACATAATTATTGATTTTAATTCTGGTTTATAGCGTATTTTGACCACGGATGGCTATGGTAGCCACCACAGCCGCTAATGTTAAGACTTCTGGTTTAGGGGTTCCCGGCAAGTCCCCCCGATTATAAGTTCAGTAGCCAGTTCTATTTTTTCGAGCGGCCGGTCGGGGTTATTTATCAGTTCCAGCAGCATACTTGTAGCTACCCGGCCCATCTGTTCCAGGGGTTGCCGGACCGTCGTCAGGCGGGGGTGGACATTGGCGGCCTGGGGTATATCATCGAAGCCAATAATAGATATATCGTTGGGAATGGAAAGGCCCTGCTCGCGAACGGCCTCCATAACTCCAAAGGCCATCATATCGTTCGAGGCAAAAATAGCGGTCGGCCGGTCACCCAGGCGTACCAGGTCCACTCCACCCCGGTATCCGGTCGGCTGGTGGAAATCGCCTTCCCGGATTAAGTCCGGGTCTATTGGTAAACCGTGGTCACGGAGAGCCGCTTTATAACCTTCCAGACGTTTCAGGGCGCAGCCGAGTTCGGGTGTCCCGGCGACAAAACCAATCCTGCGGTGGCCTAACTCAATTAAATAAGTGGTGGCATCGTAGCCTCCCTTCCAGTTACTCGCGCCGACCGAGGGGCCAAATTCGTCTATTCCCTGGTGGTCTACCAGAACATAGGGGAATTTACGCCGCCTTAACGAATCCAGGTAGGCTTCGGCGTTGCGAGGCAAAATTAAAAGCAAGCCGTCAGCCGTACCCTGGGTAAGCGTTGTTACAAAAAGCGATTCTTTAACTTTGCGGCGGTGAGTTGTAAAAAGCATCAGGTTATACTGGGCTTTGGCTAACTCATCATCTATGCCCCGGATAATCTCACCGGAGTATCCAGTCCCAAGGTCCTGAACCAGCAGGCCCACTACATAGGAACGTCCCCCCGCCAGGCTGCGGGCCTGGGTGTTGACAACGTAGCCCAACTGGGTCATGGCTCTCAAGACGCGTTCGCGAGCGCCTGGGTTGACGTTTCCCTTGTTATTAATCACCCTGGAAACGGTCGCGTAA
>JAYSYV010001429.1:0-3026 GCA_043727245.1 Chloroflexota bacterium
AAAAACCCTCCCCCACCACAAGATTCGGAAGAAGCCGCCGCCGCGACCCTTGCACGGTTGCGCCGGTTGGTCGGCCTCTTTGCCGGTTTTCATCCTCAATGGGAAATCCGCCGCCGCATCAAGCAACGTCTGGGACACTAAAGCACCGGGCGAATTTTCACCGGCCAGGACAGTACGACGCTAGACCCCTTCATCTTTAAAGAAAATCGTTACGAATAATGGTGGCATCCAGGGCATTGACGATAAGCTGCTTTTGGAGAGCGCTATTGACCAGCAAGTAGGCCGGGACTTTGCCCTGGGTGGGTGAAATCTGCATCTGGACGTAAACCGTATCGAAGGGCAGTTGGAGGGGCAGCCCGCCACGTTGCAGCCGGGTACTTAGCTCGTCGCTGTCAAGCACTTTGGCAGCTTGCCATTGACCCGCCTCATCGGGCAATAAGGTAACGGCACGGGCCACTGTGACCAACTCTTTTTTATCTTTAGGGCCGGAGTCCACTGTAACCGCCCAACTATTTGTGCTTTGCGGAACCGTAAAAAAGAAGGTCCAGACGGTCTGTTCGAGCGTGAAAGTGGTCGCCTGGGCCAGCACCAGCCGGGCCGAACCGTTTACCGGGGTCATCTGGGCGGCGGCTTTGGCGTAGGCCGTTTGAAAGGAAAATTTGGTCGCCCGGAAGGTAATCAGGGACGGCCCCTGAATTGGGACGGACAGGTCGGGCCGGGGCGTAGCGGTTAAGACCGGGGCAATGGTAGCGGTCGGGAAAATCGCCGGAGGGGTATTGGTCGGTATCAGGGCGAATACTTCGGTGGTCGGAGTGGGTGTGCGCGGTATGGGCGAAGCAGAGAGGGTACCGGTGGTGGCTGTGGGAATGAAGTCGCCCACAATCGGGCTGCTCAAAGGAGCCTGGGTAGCAATTGGCGCGTTCTGGTCGGAACAGGCGCTCAACAACACGGCCAGGCTTAACCCTACCAGGATTTTTTTAATAAAGCAATTTCCCATGCCTTATTTCCCGTTCCACTGATAAACCAGAAAATCGTTCCGGTCGTAAATCAACTTAAAATTCCCGTCCGGTTTGCGGTCCAGCAAATCCCAAAAAGCTTGCCTCTGACCCCACTGGCGGTTGACCGTCCGGTCATCGCTGTTCAGGTGGTCCAGTTCCAGGTAGCGTACGCCGTAATCCCGCATCACCTGCTTGACTTGCTCCAGGCTGGCGTTATTGGGGGTCATCACGCTTTTGCGATCGCTGTGAAAGCTGAGTTCCCAAACATTACGGCTCATAATAACCGCGTTGGTCGGCGTGTTTTGCTTGAGCCAGTCAGCCGCAATCACTATGCCGGTCGGATTCTTGTATAGTGGGCCATCCACCGCCAGAGCGGTTATACCCGGTATTCCGATAATAAGCAAGACTGCCACGACCAGCCAGACTCCGGTTTTGCGCCGGGATTCGTTTGGTTCGAGCGGATTATCCTGGCTAATTCTATCATAGAGCCAGCTCAAACCATAGAGGCCCAGCAGGTAAGCCCAGGGCAACCAGACCAGGTAATAGCGCGGCTCGTAGTGCCACAGGATACTAAAGGTCCACCAGTAAACCAGGAAAGCGCCACCGATTAAGCCCAACAGGCGACCGGGCCGACGGGTCAGGACCGCGCAGCCCAGGACGGCTAGCCCCAGGATTAAGGGCGGCAGCAGTTGCCCGTCTATAAGGTGGTTGAAAAACTTGCGGAACTGGTTGGCTATGGCGTTCAGGTTGTTATCCCAGCCGTACTCCAATAACTGGCGCGGGCCGGACAAATTCAGGCTACCTATGCCTGAAGGTTTGAAAAGATTGTAAATATTTTCGTCGGGCGGGTTCCACTTGGTAATCCAGGCATCCCACTGTTCGGTCGAGCGGTAGGGTGAGCCAAATTGCAACAGGTTGCGTATCAGGAAAGGCGAAACTACCACCAGAGTCGCCCCGGCCCATAGCAGGATAGTCCGCCAGGGCAGCCAGATTTTTTCAGCCGATAAATACTTACGCCAGAGCAACCAACCGCCCAGCCCGACCAGCAATACTCCGCCGCTCGGTTTGCTCAAGAATAAAAGTCCCGCCAGCAGCCCGGCAATAGCAATCTGAATCAGGCTGTGCCAGGGCGAGGTTGGGTTGAAGAATCTGGTGACGCGAGATTTTAAGCCTGTCGTTTCGGGCAGAGTTGTTGCCGTGAGTTCGGCTGGTTCCGGTTCGCCTTCTTTTACTTCCTCTACCGGGGCAAGTGGGCTTGTTTCCGGCTTCTTCAACTTGAAATCCAGCAGCCAGAAGGCAAAGTTTAGAAAAGCCAGCAGGGTAAACGGCAAATCGTTTATCGGGTAGGCGATGCTTTCAAAAAAGGCCGGGCTGGTCGAGAAAGCCGGGACGACCGCAATCAGGGTCAGGAGAGCCGCGCCCAGGGCCGCCCGCCGGTTGAACAGGCGCGAACCATAGTGGTAAATAGCCCAGGCCAGGGCTATCGCCAGCAGCAGATTAGGCAACTTGGCGGCCCAGGTGGTTACGCCAAAGACCAGGAAAAAAGGCACGATTAAAAACGGTTGCAGAGGCGGCCAGGTATCGGCTGGCCGGGGCAGGTTGTATTTCTCGTAAAACTGGGCGGCGTAGTCCAGCGAGTAACCTTTACCCTGGACGATGTTGCGGGCGGCTACAGCATTATCGGCGTAGTCGGCGTGACCGATGTAGTCCATCTGAATGATAATGCTAAAGGCGTAGAGGCAGTAAGCAAGGATACCGGCCCACAGGATGTTGCGGGCCAGCTTTGGACTCTGTTCCAGTCGTTCCAGAAACCAGGCCAACCTGTTACCAACTCTATCTCGCCAGACCAGCAAAGCCGCTATAGCTGTTATAATCCCCAGCCCGGCCAGGTAAAAAGGGGTGTACCACAGGTTCAGGCTGGCCGGGGCCACTAACGGCAACAGGAGCCAGGGAATTAACCCGGCGCACCCGGCCAGGGCCGACCAGATTACTTGCTCTCCGCCAACCACCCGTAAAAGTATCAGACCG
>JAYSYV010001430.1:0-3022 GCA_043727245.1 Chloroflexota bacterium
TCTTGAACCAAATACCGGAAGTAGGAAGGAAGATGTGCAGATTACTATGAGTAATGAAGCGGCCAAGAATGCCCGTAAGAGTTTGGAAGATTTGAAACGCCAGTTACAAACCGCTCAACCGGTCTTTGTAGACTCACAGGGTCGCTTGACTACCCCTGAAGAAGAAGCCATGCGTCAAAAAACGGGTGGCGACGACCAGGAAGGGCCGAAAACCGGCCAGATTAAAGTTAAACCCAGCCGTTGGTTCTGAGCTAACAACTCGGCTCGATTGAGGCCGAGTAATTGCTCGACTGCTATGTAGCAGGTTGTTGGTTAGTCTGATATGTGGTTTTAATTCTTAAAGAATAGGTGCCACGTTATGGCCTGGTACGAATACGATCCCCAACGTCTTTTAATCGAGCGCAAAGCAATGGCGCTCAAGTTTCCCCAGTTTCAACTTTTGAAACGAGAAAACGCCCTATGCTGGTATGGTACTTTGGAGTCCAACCGGGGCAATAAATACGAAATCCTGGTGGAATACCCGGAGCATTTTCCTAATATGGCCCCGTCAGTCTTTCCGGTCAGCCCTGAAATTAATTCAACTGACCTGACCGGACAACTTAAACACCAGTACCCTGACGGTAAACTGTGCCTTTATTACCCTGGAGACCGGACCTTTTCGCATGATACTACTGCCGCCACGGTAATTGCGGTCGCGGCAGCCTGGTTCTTCGCCTATGAATCATGGCTTGAAAGTGGCAAAAGGTTATGGCCCGGCCAGGAGCTGGACCACCTGCAAATGTAAGTCTGAGGCTGTAATTAAAATGCACCTGCTAATTTCAGACGAGTTTCTAATGGCTCTCCGGGCCATGCCCGGCGACCAGGGCGACCTGTGGGGTAGCCGGTCGGACCGGGGCAGTGTGGTCCGACTGGTCGAGCCTAAAGATCATACGGGCCTTACTCGCCTGGGCCAGTGGGTCCGGCAGCAACCCGGTGATACGGAAATACCGCAAATCTCCGTTGAAAATTGCTTTCAGGCCGGTTAGTGTTGGTTCTATCCGGCGAAGATACCCGGTGTTACGTGGTGGAGCGCGACAAATCGCTCCGGTTGCAAGCTTTCGAATTAGTGCGCCTATATACCGATTATCATGCTCGAACTGAAGGATTGTTTGACCCTACCCGCCTACCGACCAAACGCGTTGTCATAGTCGGGCTGAGTAGTGGCGGTTCAGCTATCGCGGCGGAACTGGCCCGCGCCGGAGTAGGCCGATTTGCTTTAGTGGATTACGACCGGCTATCCGTACCCAATTTGGCCCGGCACATTTGCGGCCTGGCCGACCTGGGCCGCCTGAAAACGGACGCGGTAGCGGATTACCTGCGAGCCACCAGCCTGGTAGCTAATGTCGAAACCTACGAACTGGACGTGACGACCAACCCTGACAAATTAGTCGAAATCCTGACCGGAGCCGATTTATTGATTGGCGCGACGGACTCGGAAGGAGCTAAAGGCTTTCTAAACCGGGTGGCCTGGGAAATTGGCGTTCCGGCGGTCTACGCAGCAGCCTATGACCTGGGATTTGGCGGGGATGTTTTTATGGCCCAACCGCCTGACGGAGCCTGTTACGAATGTTTCCACCGGGCCACCGATGATATGTTCAGCCCGCCGGATGACGTAGAGTTGGACTATGGTAAAACTATTTCTCAACCGGCCCTGGGGCTAGATGTGCGTTTCGTCAGCTTGATTGCGGCGCGGGTTGCGCTGGCTTTCCTGTTGGGTGGTGACGCGACCAGCAAATTGTCCGGTTATTCGACTAACTGGGTTCTGTGGGGTAACTGGCCTCAATCCGGCTGGATTTTCGACCGGCCCCTGATGAGCGACTTTATTCAAATAGACCCCGACCCGCTCTGCCCGGTCTGCCATTCAGACGCTTACAGCCAGGCTTACCTGGGATTATCTGCGGAGGAAGCTGCGGCGGAAGTCCAGGCTTTGCTAGAACAGTTGTCTTCTATATAGTATATTATAGCGTTAAATAACTCGGTATTAGGGAAAGGTTTTAGGGGGCTAAACTCCGTGAAAATAAACCTCTTCCATAATCAAAAGATTGAATGACGTGAGTCAAGACTCTGACGATTCTGAAGAAATCATAATTCACCCTCAGACACCTCGGTGGGATAGTTCAGTTGTGCCTGAATACGGCAGCGATTTGTCTGTGCCGAGCATGATTTTTGATGAATATGGCGAGGTGAAAGCCCTACCTGCGAATCCGGTTTCACCGGCCCGACCAGCCAGCCCGGTAAGGCCCGCCAATCCGGCCCAGGATGAGATGTCGGTGCAGAGCGCTATTTTTGATGAATATGGTGAGGTGAAAGCTATACCAGCCACCCGGACACCACCAGCCCGTCAGGTCAGGCAAAATCCGGTACAACCACCGCAAGCGAGGCCAATTCCGGCATCATACCAGGCCAGCCCGGTTCCGGCCCAAACACAAGTGAGGTCGGCTCCGGCGCAACCACAACTACGGCTGACACCGGTGCAACCGCCAGCAGGACGGCTTCCGCTACAGTCGCAAGGCAGGTCAGCCCTGGCCCAACCGCAGGTGAGAACGAACCCGGTCCCGGTGGTCGCGCCAGCCGTTCGGGTCAATCAACCCCTTGTTACGAAAGCGCCTGACCGGAAAATGGGGGTCTGGGTATGGGTGGCGCTGGTAGCAGTGCCGCTACTCCTGGTCGGGCTGATTGTAGGGTTAATCCTGGCTAACAACCCTGGAAAACCTGGGACCGCCCAGGTTCAGTCAGGAACAGGCAGTTTTCCCAGTATTTTCCCACTGGACATATTCAGCCGGGTAATGGTTGTTAATAACGAACTGGACACCCTTTATACACAGGCTAAAACTGCTCTGACCAATCGTCAGTTCCTGGAAGCGGCAGCTAGCAGTTTGTCGGAGAGAGCCTTATTTTAGCCGGAATGGTACTACCTGTAGTTCTAAATTGACACGCTTTGTCTATAAGTGGTAGTCATTTTGATTACTCCGACAGGCTGCTA
>JAYSYV010001431.1:0-3020 GCA_043727245.1 Chloroflexota bacterium
CGCCGGGTCAATCGGCTTGGTCGTCAGATTTGGCGACCAGGGCGAAACTAAACCGGTAATCCACAGGGTCGAAATCATTATGACCAGTAAAAGCACGAAGCCCATAGCCCAGGGCCGCCGCAACGGGCTGCGTTCGCCCTTGTTGGCGACCAGCGGCAAAATAAACATCAGGACCACGGCCAGACCAGGGCCGCCCAGAATGACGTAAGGTTCAGCTTTTGGCGGGATAAGGGCCAGCACCGAGAAGTACCACAAGAGATACCAGTCCGGGCGCGGATAGACACTCAACTGGGTCGGGTCGGGTGGAGCTTCCAGGGCAGGTGGCCCCAGGAAAATTGCCAGGCCCACTACGCCCAGAACTACTATGATAGCACCTACGGCATCACGCCAGGCTGCGTCCGGCCAGAATGGCACGCCCGTTTTTTCGAGCATATCGTGGTAACGCTGGCGGTAGGTTTTAGGGTCCACCGCTTCGCCGCGCTGCGGCGGCTCCGAAATACCGTTGCGAATTACCAGGAAAAGGTGCAACCCGATAAACAAAAAGATGATGCCAGGTATAAAGAAGACGTGATAGGCGAAGAACCGGCTCAGGGTGGCCCCGCCGACTGTGTTGCCGGCCATCACGAATTTTGCCAGTGATTCTCCGATGAAGGGTGTGCGGGCAGCCTGGTCGGCTCCTACGATGACCGACCAGAAAGCGGTCTGGTCCCAGCGTAGCAACTGGCCGGTAAAGCCCATGCCCAGGGTGGCGAAGAAAAGGACTACCCCACTGAGCCAGTTGACTTCGCGAGGGAACTTGAAGGCTCCAACTATAAAGACATGGAGAGCGTGCGCTCCTACCAGCAAGACCATCGCCGAGCCGCCCCAGAAGTGCATACCGCGTAAGAAGCTGCCGAAGGTCATTTCCTCGGTAATAAACTTCAGCGATTCGTAAGCGTCCGCGGCTGACGAAACATAAGAAGTGGAAAGGGCGATACCGGTGATTACCTGGATCGAAAACGCAACCAGTACGGCACTACCCAGGACGTACCACCAGCCGTTCTTCCAATTCGTATAAGGAACCTTATGGTCCAGGATTGGTTTAACGGCCCCACCAAGACCGGTTCGGTCTTCCAGCCAGCCGAGAAGCCCTTTAATTATTGCCATAAATTGCGCTACTTTCCCTTTGCTTATTCTGTTGGAATAGGGACACCGGTAGCCTCAACTTCTACCTGTCCATTCGTGATGCGAGTTTTGTAGGTAAACAATCTCTGGGGTGGTGGTCCGGCTGCAACTCGGCCATCCTCGTAATAGACCCCACCGTGACAGGGACACATAAACAAACGCGCTCCTGGCAGCCATGTCACCGGGCAACCCAGGTGCGAACAGTTCACAGCAAAACAGATAAATTCAGTATCATTTACCCGGCGCAGCCAGGCGGCTGTCTTGGCTGTAATACCGGCCCAGGCCACCGGTGAAGAGTCTTCAAAAGAAACCTGGACGGTTTCGCCCGCTTTAAATGTAGTCAATGCGCCCACCGGCCTCCACAGAATCGGCGTTTGCTTGAAAAGCGGCGCGACAATAAAGGCTGCCACCGGTACAACCAGGGCCACGCCGGTCAACCCGCCCAGAGCCATAGACAACTGGGTCAGAAATTTCCGCCGGTTAATTGCCTCTGGCGTATCGTCCCACACGTGCCTATCCCGCACGTCCGTTGGTAGCGGTCCCGGATGATGCCCTGACGTAAGCAGCTCCCGATTAGTGTTTTCGTAATCTTGCTTCATCTCTCACGTCTCCAATCCATCCGACCAAAGATATAATTAGTAAGATGATCCCTATTATAATAATCAAAAGAGCGTTCACTATACCGAAAGCAATTAGAGTCATTGCTACGGCCATTGTAACAGGCCAGTAGGTCGGCTTGGGTAACTCCTCGTTCAGCACAATCCAGTCGTCTTTCGACAAAGTTCCTGATCGAGCAGGCGAGGCACTCACGGCTCTAGCCCCAGGCGCAACCGGTGTCCCGCCAGGGGTTGCCGGGGGTATAACCTCTCCGGTCCCATTCGGGGGATTGGGCCGTTTATCGGTCTGTTCTGACATCAACTTCTCCCTTATTATAACTCTATTGCCCAGCTTATTAGTGATAAATTCATTACTACTCTCGGTCTTTTCGCGAGCTTTTTAATTTTCTACTGGCTACTGACTACTGTTCCAGCTAACCGGGTCTTTTCGTTTTTAGCTTCTTGTTCAACTTCCAAAGCCATATTTTCCCGGTAAGTCTTTAGCAGGTCACGCCGGAACCAGCGCATCATTACCACCACTACCCCGGCCAGATAACCAAAGCCGCCGGTAGCCCACATCATGACCCCGCCGATTTGCTGGTCAGCCTGAGCGGTCAAATTCCACTCGCCCCGGATAATCGGCAGCAGATTGGAAGTGTCAATCGGGTTCACATAGGTCGGAAACAGGGTCGTCGGAGCAAACGACAGGAAAAGACCCAGGACACTGCTACCCAGCGCGGCAAAGAAAAAGAAAAACAGGGCCGGGATAGTGTTCATCTGCAACCTGGCGATAGGATTTAGCCCGGTCCACCAGAAAATAACCGCCGTTATCAGAAAAGTTATATGCTCGAAAATGTGCAGATCGTGATTAACTAAAGCAGCGTTATATAAAGCCGGAATATGCCAGACCCATAAAGTGCCGATTGATAGCACCCAGGCCAGTATCGGCTGGGACAATACCTTTTCCACACGGGCGACCCAGCCAATTTTCAAGGTCCGTTTCATCAACCCGACTGGCAAACCCAGTATCAATAAAGGGGCCGCTACCAGCAGCAATAATAGATGCTGCAACATGTGAGCACTAAAAAGGTATCTTTCCCCAAGGTCGTGGATTGGCGAGGTCAGGGCGATAAAGATGGTTATGACACCCAACCCCCACAAAAGACCCCTGCGGTTGAACTTAAAGCCCACTGCCCCGGCGTACCCGGCCAGCAAAGCGCCGCAACCCAGGATAACCGTGGGATCGAAAATCCAATTTAG
>JAYSYV010001432.1:0-3018 GCA_043727245.1 Chloroflexota bacterium
ACTTTCTTCATTCAATGAATAAAGTAAGTATATACCAGGTCTACCGACCTGTCAATACCTTTAAACTGGTTGACAGGTTCGAGTTTTTATAGGTTATACTATAAATGTGTTTGATTAAATTCACGCGGAAGGATATGGCTTTGAAAATGGAAGATATAGCTCAAGAAGAAACCAATATTAGTAAAGTGACTGACGAATTGAGCAACGAACCGGCCCTAAATAAAAGCCCTTCCGATTAACGTATCGGAAGGGCTTTTGCTCTTTTGTGAGGGCAACCGCTACAGGTTAAACCTGCGGGTAGTTTGACTGTTTTAAGTGTAATGACTCATCGAGAGAGGTATTCAAGCTCTTGTCAATTTGAAACTCTCGGCTGGCCGAGGTCAGGCTTGGATGCAACTCGGCCTTATTAAAAGCTGCTTTAACTTTTACGAGACTTAGACCTTCCCTTTGATCGCTACTGTAATTCCTTATCTTCCGGTAAAGTGTCATAGCCTGGGCCACTACCTGGTCCATATTGTAATATTTATATGTACCTAACCGGCCTGCGAAATAAACTCCTTGCGTTACATCCGCTAAAGCCTTGTACTTCTTATACACCAAGCCATTTTCCGGCTTTGGCACAGGATAGTAAGGGTCGCCTTCCGCCTTAGGATACTCATATACAATCGACGTTTTAGTATGAGTCTGCCCGGTCAAATACTTAAACTCGGTAACACGAGTGTAAGGATTATCATTTGGAAAGTTTATTACCGGGGAGGATTGATATAGGGGCATGTCGTGAGTCTCGAACTGGAAGTCCAGCGAACGGTAAGGCAATTTACCATAGCAATAGTCGAAGTATTCATCTACCGGACCTGTATATCAACTCCTTAAAGGAAACGTAATCTATAATATCCTGGTACTCAGTGTTAACCATTATTTTGATATTAGGATGGTTTAACATATTCTCAAACATACGGGTGTAACCATGGAAAGGCATAGCCTGGTATGTATCGGTAAAGTAGCGGTTATCGCGGTTAGTCCGAGTTGGCACTCGCGCCGTCACCGAGGCATCCAGTTCGGAAGGGTCGCAACCCCATTGTTTTCGGGTGTATCCCCGGAAAAACTTTTCATAAAGCTCGCGGCCAACTTTACTTATAACCATATCCTCTGAAGTAAGAATTTGCTCTCGTGGTTCCGCTACAGAAGCAAAAAAACATTTACTTCCAGCGCAGTGAGATTCAATCCGTAAAGTTTGTTAATTGTGTCCAGATTGATGGGTATTGGAACCAGTTGTCCATCTACCTGAGCCTGAACGCGATGTTGGTAGGGTCGCCAGGAGGTAAAGCGGGATAGATAGTCAAAAACCTCCGCCGAGTTTGTATGAAAGATATGCGGGCCATACTTGTGAATCATTATGCCGCTATTATCATAAAAATCAAAGGCATTTCCCCCGATGTGGTTACGCTTATCTACTATCAAAACCTTTTTGTTATCCCTGCTTGCCAGATGTTCCGCCAGCACACTTCCGGCAAAACCAGCCCCTACAATCAGGTAATCAAAATGTTTCATACTCTTAACCAACTTTCCTTTCTAATTTTAAAAGATTTAACCGACTCTATATTTAAATAATCCTGATCATTTAAGATGTTCTAACTTCGATCCCAATTCAGAGGGGTTCTTCATATGTAATTTAACGAAAGCTCAATAAGTTTAACATCTGATTTGGTCATACCAAACAAACCAATTTCATTTCAACTTTGAAATTAGTCTGTTATCCAGACCGGAAATTGTTTCCTGATCCTGGAAGAGCCAGTTACATCTTCCAAAATCGAACAACCTTTCCTTGAGCAACTCCCCGCTACCGACAGTTCTAATATAGAAGTTCTTCGTTTAGTAGTTCCATCCGCCCACGATTATTGGATTGGACATGGTAATCCGGCTGTTCAACCCATCTACAATGACCTTTTAAGCCAGTGGCTAGAGCAAAAAAATATTAAACAGCCCCTGTTATGGCTCTACACTCCGATGGCGCTCGATTTCCTGGAAATTATACCAAATTACCGATTACTGATTTATGATGTAATGGACCAGTTAGCCGCCTTTAAAGATGCGCCTACAGAACTAATTGAGCGGGAAAAAGACTTACTGAGGCGGTCTGACATTGTACTAACTGGCGGCTTAAGCTTATACAGAAATAAGTTGACTTATAATCCTAACACCTATCTTTTTCCTAGCGGCGTTGAAATTGAGCATTATGCAGCGGCGGCCAATTCAGCTAACTTTAACAAACCAGCCGAGATTCAGGACTTGCAAGGACCGATTTTAGGTTATTTTGGGGTTATTGATGAGAGGTTTGATTTAACTACCCTGGCTTACCTGGCCCAAACCAGGCCGGATTGGACTATTTTAATGATTGGGCCAACGCTAAAAATAGATCCCGCTGATTTACCCAGGGCCAGTAACATCCATTATCTTGGAATGCGAACTTATAATGAGTTACCGGCTTACCTGGCCTTTTTTGATGTGTCCTTAGTTCTGTTTGCTCTGAATGATGCCACCAAATTCCTCAGCCCTACCAAAACCCTGGAATATCTGGCTGCCGGGAAACCGGTGGTAGCTACGCCCATTAATGATATAGTCGAACTTTATGGAGAGGTAGTGACAATTTGATATAGCCCGGCTGAATTTGTACGCCAGATCGACTCAATTCTCGCCGGTAACTCGCAAAAAAATCCCGCTCGTATCGCTGAAATATTGAACGAAGCTACCTGGGATACTATTGCCGGGAAAATAAAGAATCTTATAAAGAGCCAAATGACAACTACAACTGATAAATTTCCGGGCTAAACTAATGTAAGTCGGGGTGGTTCAATTACTTGCTCCACTTTACCTGGGTCAATTTCTGTAACACTTACCGGGATTAATATCTGCCGGAACAGGAAAACTTAATGTCAACCAATTCGCCTAACATATCTCCTGGTGAGTCATTGAGCGGTACCGCGCACCGCCTGCGCCGTTTGCGAGCCAGGCGTTTAC
>JAYSYV010001433.1:0-3018 GCA_043727245.1 Chloroflexota bacterium
AAATTGACCCTGACCTACGCGACGGTTACGGGCAATAGCGCTGATTCAACCAGCGGTGTCAGCGTTGGTGGTGGGATTAATAGCCAGGGGGCCGGGGCCGTTAATTACAAAAGTAGTATTATTTCCCTCAACTTTTCCAAGACTGCCAATGCTGATGCTAACGGCGGCGGCTATAACAACCTGGGTGACAGCTTCCTGAGTTATAATGCCAGTCAAATGAAACTCGGTCCTCTGATGAATAACGGTGGCCCGACCAAAACAGTAGCCCTGCTTCCCGGCAGTATAGCGATTGATGCGGCAGGTAATATCGAATGTCCCGCCACCGATCAGCGCGGCGTGGCCCGGCCTTACCCGGTCGGAGGCAATTGTGACTCCGGGGCTTTCGAGTGGATACCTACTCCGGTTATAGATAAAAATCCAATGCCTTCAGCCGACCTGATTGCTCAGTTGCGAGTAGCGCCCGACCGTGAGTTTTCGGTTCAGCCGGACTTTAACAACCTGTTCACCTATACCCTGACTGTTAAGAATATCGGGACCGGTACGGCCAGCGCGGTTTACCTGCAACTGCCGATTGACTCCAATCTTGAGGTTGGTTTTGCCACTTTTACCGACCCCCAAGCCTGGGTTGAGAAAATAGTGCTGGATAATTCTGACGGGACACCCTATATTCAGATCAGGCTGCCTGACATTTTGCCAGGCCAGGAACAGACCGCTAAAGTGGCCTTCCATGCCAAAACCGGGGCAATTGCTGGAAGTACCATCTTTACCCGTTTCCTGGCGGCCTGGGACGATAAAACCGCCACAGCTAAAAAAGGTCATTCCAACGCTGTGAGGGTGCAACTTACCGCCAGCAGCAACCGGGACGACAGTGGCGGCGCGGTCCAGTATTTCACCGGGCTGCAATCGCCGACGGACGGCTCTAGCGGAGTGCAAGTGCTGGCAGATTTCTACGCCCCTGACGAGAAAGTAGATTTCTGGTACACCGACTCGCAGAGCAACAGTACGGCCCTCGGTTCGGGTAAAGCCGACCAGGCAGGCAACCTGGCCCAACCGCTAAACCTGGCTGCCCTGCAAATAGGCCAGACCTACGTAGTAGCCGGTTATGGAAGCCGTAGCGGCGTTACCGGAAGCGTAGTCGTTAAGTTGGAAGCGACGGCCAGCGGAGCTAAAACCTTTACACTTAAACCTTTCAAGGCCGACCTGAAAGCGCTGGGCAAAAGACCTTAGTAATTTGAGGGCTTACCAAACCTTTCTAATAGAAAAAGGCTCCAGGGTTTTTGACCTGGAGCCTTTTTAAGTCTTTATAATTACTTCAGGCCAAACAACCTGGCCCAAAAACCTTGCTTTTGCGACACTACCGGCACGTCCAAAATCTGGAAGGGGACTATTTCACCGAGCAACCGCCGGGCGATATTCATATAAGCTAACCCGGCCTTTGACTGTACTTCAAAAACTACCGACTCGCCCCGGTTGGTCGAGATAACCACCTGCTCGTCTTCCGGCACGATTCCGATTATGTCAATTGCCAGGATGTCCCGCACATCGTCCACGCTCATCATATCGCCGCGCAGCACCATGGCCGGTTTAATCCGGTTCAAGATAAGCTGGGGAGTGCCAAGTTCAGCCGCTTCGACCAGACCGATAATCCGGTCGGCATCTCGGACAGCGGAAACTTCGGGGGTAGTCACGATCAAGACCTGATCGGCCCCGGCAATGGCATTTTTAAAGCCCTGTTCAATCCCGGCGGGTGAGTCTATCAGCACAAAGTCAAAATCGTTAGCCAGTTGGCGAGCCAGGTCAGCCATCTGGGCCGGGGAAACGGCATTCTTATCGCGGGTCTGGGCAGCAGGTAAGAGCGCCAGGTCCGGGTGGCGTTTATCTTTAATAAGAGCCTGGCGCAACCTGGCGCGGCCTTCCACTACGTCCACCAGGTCGTAAACAATCCGGTTTTCCAGACCCAACACTACATCTAAATTTCGCAAGCCTATATCGGCATCTACTACCGCCACCTTCTTGCCCTGCATTACCAGGGCCGTACCCAGGTTGGCGGTTGTGGTCGTCTTACCCACTCCACCCTTGCCGCTGGTAATCGTCACCACTCTACCCGGCATTGTTCCTCCTAAACCTAAACTAACTAACCTCTGAGCCGCCCCCGGTGGGGCATCCAGCTATCCAAAACAATCGTGCCATCTTGTAACGAAGCCATCTCCGGCCCGGCATCCGGCTCTTTAACCGCGTCAGAATTACCCATCGCCACCACGTTATGAATCCCAAGCTGCGTCGGCCTTAAACTCAAGGCGCATATTACCGCTGCCTCACCGCTAGCGCCCTGCCCGGCATCAATGCGTCCCCGCACAGTTCCCCAGACAATTACACTTCCCCCGGCGATAATCTGAGCGCCCGCATTCACGTCCCCCAGCACGATCACATCGGTATGATGCTTTATCACTTGCCCGCTGCGAATGGTCCGCCGCACAAAATAAGCTTCCGCCGAGTCAAACGGATGTACCCCTCGCGCTCCCGTAACCAGTCCTTTTTCGTCCTGTCCATCCGGCCCAGGAGAGGGTCGGGTATTCTGATTACTGGGTAAACTGTAGGGGATACCGGCCTGTTTAGCCAGCGAACGGGTTGATTGCATGCCTGAGATAATCGCCTCAATCGTTATTTCAAAGCGATTGATAACCCCCAGCAGGTTATCGAAATCGTCCTTTTCCAGTACCCGATTGCCCAATTCTACCGAAAAGCGACCCTGGCGAAAGAACTTTTCCCCGGCAGTCAGGCGGTCCGACAGTTCGGCCAACAAATCGGAAAAAAGAATTGACTCATCATCAAGCATGCGGCAAAGTAAGCCCCCTGCGGACCCCTTAATTGTTACCACCTCAAATTTCTTGCCGGTCGCGTTCATATAGTTTATAGGCTTCCAGATTAATTGTCAGGATTGATTTACCCTGGCATTATAACAAATAGTGGCCGTTAGCACCAGCGACCACTAGTAATAGGTGTCCTGTTTACGGTTTA
>JAYSYV010001434.1:0-9201 GCA_043727245.1 Chloroflexota bacterium
TTTAAGCACAGCCTGCAGGCGAACTTCCAGTTCACTTTGTTGCTTACCGCCATTAGTCAACCATTTTGAATCCCAAATTTGGCGGAGTTTTTCATTAAATTGTTCTAGATTTGGCAAAACCGGACTAGTAACATAAATCGGTTTTTCGAAAGGCACAATTTCTTTAATCGGCAAATTCATTTTCCCTTTTTGTCACCGTACAGTTTTTAGAAAAGAGCATCCGGGTTTAAAGCTAAAGTAAAAGATAGCTCTTTAATCCGTCCACACATTAAAAATTCTTCGAGAATGCGCCAGCCTAACTGGAAAAAGCTCAGGTCAGTTCTTAATATCTGTCGGCTGACAAATTAAATATATCAATTACCGGCGACCCAGCCGGTATTTTTATTGTTGCTGCTGTTGCTGCTGCTGAGAGCTATTATCCGACTGGCTCCAGACGGCCCGGCTGACCTTGACGCTGCTGCTGCTAATCACCGACCGCTGCGATTGCGACTGTGAGGCTGCCACTACATCTTCGCTATCCTGGAAAGTATGATACGAGAAATAGGTCTGGTAAACCTGGTCGCCAATGCGAGCCAACTTCTTCTGCAAATCTTCCAGCCAGGCATGCAGTCCCAACTGGTAAATATCGTCAATGGTGGTGTAATTCAACTCGGCTTCCAGCTTACCCACCAGGCGGTCGGCATCGTTCGAAAACTCACGACGACGGCTTCCCGAAATGCGCCAGAGGGCTTCTTGCAGCATCGTCACGCAAAAATAGATAGTCCGGGGGAAATGGCGGTCCAGCACTAAATACTGTAGGACGGTTTCAGGCTCAATCCGCGATAGATAGACCTTGCGGAAAGCTTCCAGGGCGCTACAGCTCTTGAGGACAGCCATCCACTGGATGTTATCCACCGGGTCAAGTTCATCTTTGTTCGGATTCATCAAAAGATGGTATTTCACATCCACCAGGCGGGAAGTATTATCGGCCCGTTCCAGGTAGCGGCCCGCCTGAACAAAATCCCAGGCTTCGCCCCGGCTGAAAGTAGCATCGGTGATACCCTGGAACAGGTGCGAACCATTTTTCAATTCCTGATAAAAATTATAGGGATCGCGCTGTAAGATTGAGGGGTCAGTCGTGTTGAGAAAGTGATACAGGCGGTTGATTTGCTCCCACATCTCGCTGGCAATCGTCTCAATCACGCTGCGGGCGTTCTCGCGGGCCAGGGCGATACAGGAAAAGATAGAATTGGGATTGTTGCGGTTAAAGACCAGAAAATCGCTGACCGCCGGGGCCGTAAATTCGGAATGAAGGGTTAAAAAGCGCTCCCGGTCATCCGTCACCATAATCAAAGGTTCCCAGTAGGCTCGCGAGTCTACCTCGGTAATTTTATCCAGGTCCAGCAGGAGATGGAAATTAACATCCAAAAAGCGAGCCGTATTTTCGGCCCGTTCGATATAACGGCTCATCCAGAACATGGACTCGGCAACCCGACTTAACATGGTTATTTCCTTACTTTCTACTAGCCCTATATCACATTTTTATTATCAGGGAAAAGCACCCAGGTATCTTTGCTGCCGCCGCCCTGAGATGAATTTACCACTAACGAACCGGGGGTCAAGGCTACCCTGGTGAGGCCGCCCGGCACAATCTTGACGCTCTCGCCGTAAAGAACATAGGGCCGCAAGTCAATGTGACAGCCGGTAAAACTGTTATCGTTCGCAAAAGCCGGGTGGCGCGAAAGGGCAATAGTCGGCTGGGCGATATAGTTGCGCGGGTCCGCTTTCAACATGACCGCAAACTCGTCCTGCTGGGCCTTAGTAGAGTGAGGGCCGACTAGCATGCCATATCCGCCCGACTCGTTGGCCGCTTTGACGACCAGTTTATCCAGGTTTTCAAGAATATAAGTCATGTCTTTGGGATTACTGGCTAAATAAGTCGGGACATTGGGCAAAATCGGGTCTTCATCCAGGTAATAATTGATAATCTGGGGAACAAAGCTATAGATAACCTTGTCATCGGCTACACCCGTACCAATCGCGTTTGCCAGAGCCACGTTACCGGCCCGGTAGGCATTAATCAAACCGGGTGTACCCAGCTTGGAGTCGGATCGGAAAACCAGCGGGTCCAGGAAATCGTCGTCTACTCGCCGGTAGATGACATCAATCCGCTTCAACCCTCTGGTAGTACGGGTGTAAACCTTGTTGTCGTTGACAATCAGGTCGCGCCCTTCGACCAGTTCAATTCCCATCTGGCGGGCCAGGAAAGAATGTTCAAAGTAAGCCGAATTATAGATGCCGGGGGTCAAGAGGGCGATAGAAGGATTATCCTGGTGGTTGGGAGAAATCTGTTGCAGAATGCTGACCAGTTCCTGGGGATAGTTTTCAATGGGCCTGACCCGGTAGTTACCAAAGAGGGTCGAAAAAGCTCTTTTCATGGCCTGGCGATTTTGCAGCATATAAGATACCCCGCTGGGGCAGCGCAGGTTATCTTCCAGGACCATATAAGTACCATCAATATCGCGGATAATATCAGAGCCGGTGATATGGATATAGACTCCCAGCGGCGGGTTGACCCCCACAAACTCACGCCGGAAATGCTTGCTGCCAAGTACCAAATCGGCCGGGACTACTTTATCGCGCAAGATTTTTTGGTCGTGGTAGAGGTCGAACAGGAAAAGATTTAAGGCGGTAATACGCTGGGTCAGACCCCGCTCCAGTAAATCCCACTCCGAAGCCGGGACAATCCGGGGAATAATATCAAACGGGAAAATCCGCTCGACTCCTTCATCGGAACCGTAAACCGTAAAAGTAATACCCTGGTTAAGAAAAAATACATTTACTATCTGTTTACGCGCCTCAATTTCCGCCGGGCTTAATTCATTAAACCGGTGCAAGAGGGTGTTATAATGCTCCCATACCGTCTCATCCGTGGCGAACATCTCGTCATAAAAGCGGCTGGTCTGGGGATTATATATATCAAACAGATGGGGCCGAGAATTTTCGACTAGCATATATCCCCCTCATAGTTCCCTAAAACTAACTTTCGATTCAGAAAAAGCCCTTGGGTGGTTTTCTGATCGTCACTGACCAGCCAGTCGGCATGCTCCTGAAAATATTTTACGTTTGGTGTAAGAAAAGTCATTGTACTCTAAAGCACTAGCCGGGTAGCTGTCAAATTGACCGGGGAAAGAGGGCCCGCTATAATCGGGTAAGTGGCAGTAACCAGTAAAAACTGATTTCAATAGATTGCTTTTCAGATTGCTTTTCATTAAACAGTGAACCTATTACCTGATAAGCCAGGTTCTTAACTAAAAATCCGGTTAATAATAGAAAGAATACTTGCATGGAGGGCGGCGCTTCAGTTTGGGCAACCGCAGTGTTGTGGCTTTATATCACTTTCCTGGCTTGCTGGGGAGTGCAGTGGTGGCTGGGTCGGCATATTCAAGGGCTAGTTTTATTGCTTACTAACCGGACCGGACCCGCTTCTACGGTCTATTTTTACCTGCTGGCTCCGGGTGTCATTCTGCACGAAATCAGCCATTGGCTGGTGGCGCGGCTGCTCTTTGTTCCGACCAGGGACATCTCCCTGTTCCGCCCTCAACCGTCCGAGAACCAGGGCAAACAGGGCGGCCCGGTGACGCTAGGCTATGTGGAAATATTCAAGACGGACCCGATTCGCCAGAGCTTAATCGGGCTGGCTCCTTTACCGGTCGGCATTCTGATGCTGTTGCTACTTGCGGCCCTTTTAAACTTCAATACGGGTGTCAATACCTTTACCCCTAAAGACGATAACATCTGGCAGTCCATTTCCCTGCTGCCTTCGGAAATAGTCGCCAGTGTCCAAAAACCCATCAACTTTTTGTGGCTTTATCTGGTTTTCACAGTTAGTAACGGCATGTTGCCCAGCAAGCCCGACCGCCGTCCCTGGTTGGTCGGCCTGATATTGCCGGGATTGATAATCCTGACGTTAGCTGTTACCGGCATCTTGCCGCCCCTGCCCCTGGAATGGCAGCAGAATTTGCGCCTACTTATGGGCAACTTGACCTGGATTTTTGCTTTCGCTGCTGCCATAAACCTTGTATTGGCTTTGCTTATCTTCCTGTTGGAATGGCTGGTCAGCCGTTTCAAACATCGGAAAGTACTTTATAAATAACCGGAAAACAAAAACAGGTCACCTTTGCAGGCGGCCTGTTTTTGTTTGGTGCTAATTACTTTGCAGGAGTAGTCTTAAAAACACTCGCCGGACCGGAAGCCACGACAACCATGGTCTGTCCTGCTTTAATTTTATCCTTGGTAGAGGGGAAAGCAGCCGCGTAAGCATCTATTTCAGCCTGACTTTTTACCGGTAACAAGGCTACACCAGCGGTAGTATCACCCTTATTGAAAAGAACACCGCTAGCATCTGATTGTTTCGTATCTTCAGTCCAACCGCGATTCTTCATCTCAGTCCGGTAGAAGGCCGCAATCTGCTCAGGAGTATCTGTGCTGGCATAAAATCCGTAATTAACCTTACTAATATCCGCCTGATTGGTAGTAGGGCTTAATTTGGCTATATCCTGGGGCGATATATCCAGCTTGGTCGCGTTTTGGGGTGCTGGTATGTCACCACCGACCGTTGCACCGCCTTTGTTGATTACGAGGAAGTAGACCAGAGCGGCAATTATTAGCAGCGCGACCACGCCGCCGATAATTATTAGCGGTAAAGGCAAGCCACCCTTCTTGACGGCTACCGGGGCGGCAGGTGAGATGTAGGCGGCCTGACCACCATAAGCGGGTTGACCGGGTTGTCCATAGGCGGCGGCTTGACCGGCATATGCGCCCTGCTGTCCCTGGCCCTGGTTATAGGCGGCCTGGGGGTCGTAGGCGGGGGTCTGCTGACCATATACGGCCTGTCCTTGATTGTTGTAGGCTGCAGGGTCGTAAGCCTGTTGCTGGCCGTACACGCCCTGTCCCTGCGGCTGTCCGCCCTGGTCATAAGCCTGTTGCTGGCTGTACACGCCCTGACCTTGTGGCTGTCCGCCCTGGTCGTAAGCCTGTTGCTGGCCGTATGCACCACCCTGTTGATAGTTCGGGGGGTCGTAGCTTTGCGGCTGCCCATAAGCTGGG
The DNA here is from genome assembly GCA_043727245.1 of Chloroflexota bacterium. Classification (GTDB taxonomy): domain Bacteria; phylum Chloroflexota; class Chloroflexia; order Chloroheliales; family Chloroheliaceae; genus 54-19. Next base: position 5,089 of record JAYSYV010001434.1, read on the forward strand.
GGAGAAGATTGCCCGTACGCACCCTGGCCGTAATCAGTAGGGGCCACCTGGGGCGAAATTGGAGCGGCAGGACTGCTGTAACCGCCGTAAGCGTTATCCTGGCCGGTCGGTTGGAAACCTACCCTGGTAGCGCCGCCCTCGTCATAGTCACCTGCTGCGCCTGCCGAAGCAGCGCCAAGCACCTTCAAGACGGTAGTTCCCACCTGGACTGTATCGCCCGGTTGCAAGGACTGGGGTGAGGCAATCCGAGTGCCATTAACAAATGTGCCGTTGGAAGAACCGAGGTCGCTAACAATCAGGCCACCGTTGCGTTCTTCAATTTCGGCGTGACGGCGAGAAACCTGCTCGTCAGGAACCACTACATCATTGCCAGACTGCCGACCCATTCTAATTTTCTGGGATGCTGTGATATCGTAGGTACGCCCTGGTTCCGCACCTGATTGCACTACGAGTTGCATAGTACCCTCTTATCTTCTAACATGTAAGCTTTTCCTAATAACAATTAAGTATACCGGCCCATTCGCGTCAACTGAGGTAAGCGTTTTTTATTATACAACTAACTTTTCATGCAAGCAACGCCCGTTACGTTCAACGTTCTACGGCCTAGTAATGCACTTTAACCGGAGTACCCATCGGAGCCCAGTTGTACATAAACCTGGAAGCCTCTACCGGCATGTTGACGCAGCCGTGACTCATCACACGCCCGAAATTATTGTGCCAGTAAGCCCCGTGAATGGCGTAACTCTCGTAGAAATACATTACATATGGAACACCCGGCAGGTAATAATATTCAGACCCGGTTCCACCAGTCATGGCCTGGCTGGTATACTTCAGGTAAATATTAAAAGTGCCGGTGACGGTTGGATGGCGGGCCACCCCGGTACTGACCAATGAACTGAAGACCACCGTGCTACCTTCGTACGCCACCAGTCTTTGCTCGCTGAGGTTGACATCAATCCACTTGCCGCTGGCGGCTGGCTGGACCGGATTCGGCGCGGAAACTACCGGAGGCACATCACCCCCTTGCCCGACCGGCGGGATTATCAGTTTCTGGCCTACAAAAAGACTGTTGGGATTTCCAAGGCTATTGGATGACTGCAAAGTTGCTGCCGTAGTTCCATACTTGGCCGCGATACTGGATAAAGAATCGCCCGATTGGACGGTATAAATCGAGCCACCTGGGTTGTTTTGAGCCGCAGCAGTTGTTACCGGCGCTTGGGTAGGGGCAGGAGTAGCAGTCGGGGCGGCAGGCGCTGCCGATTTGCCTGGTATGCGTAAAGCCTGTCCGATATAGACATAGCTCATCTGAGACAGCTTATTAGCCGCCGCCAGGTCCGCCAGGGTTACGCCGAACTGGGTGGCAATTCCGCTAAGGGTATCGCCTGCCTGAACGATGTAAGCCCCTTCCCCGGTCGAAGCGGGAGCTGGGCTATTATTGGAATTTTGGCCGTCAGCCTGGGGTATGTTTAATACCTGACCGGCGTAAATATTGTTGACATTTGCCAGCCCGTTCGCGTTCGCTAGAGCCTGGACCGACAGCCCGAAGCGGGCCGCAATAGCGGTCAAATTATCGCCCTGCTGGACTGTATAACTGGTATCGGCGGCGGAAGCTATGCCCGAACCGGCCAGCAAAAATATCGAAAGGGCCAGGGTAAGTGCTAAAATTAAAGAGAGAACGCCCTGCAGGCGTGTATTTCCCGGTAAACCTCTTACTTCCAACATAAATTCGTTTCCTCTCACGGTAGCCAGAAGTTGCTAGAAATACTTGATGGATCCCGCTTGCTTTAAGGTTAATAATTTATTTATGTAAGCTAATTATAGCACTGTTTTGGAACTTGACAATAATTTAAAAGGACCAATTTCGCGTATATATGGTATGAACCACGAAATTAACCCTCAAGATTTAGGTAAGATAGCTGTCACGGTGTATTTACTGGCCGAATTGAACAAGACCCAGCCCGCCCCTGATTTCTTTTGAGTTTCTTCCACCGCCCGTATTTCATCCCGCACCTGGGTTGCCCCATAAATGGCATCCGGGCGGCTGAAATCCTGCAACCAGGGCCGCACCTGCGAAATCCGGTCTTTAAGTAAGCTCTGGGCGCTGAGCATGGCCTGTTTTACCAGATCATAGGGTTTAGTAGCAGGTAGGTCAATCCCAAAAGCGCCCGGACTCCATTCCGCCGGGTAAATCAACGGTGAAATGTAATCCACCTGGGGAGCCAACAGGGCTACGTTCATACCGATGCCTAAATCGCCGCCTTCCACCAGGGCCGTACCATAAACTGTGATTGAGGTATATACACCCAGCGGAGAAAGTTTATCCCTGGCTGCTTTAAAAAAAGCCATAACCGAATCCATGCGCGTAGTTTCATTACTGGTCCGGCCTTCGGGAAGCTCATAATTGATGTCAACTAGCTTGCCCAGAACCGGGAAATGAAAGCCGTCGAACTGAACCTCATCTACGCCCGCTCTGGCGGCTTCTTCACTCAATCCCAGGTAATAGTCCCAAGAGTCACGCTTATAGGGATTAATCCAGTTATAACCGCCGGTATCAATCCAGGGTTTGCCAGTGCTTTTGCTTTTCAGGGTCCAGTCCGGCTTCAGGTCAGTCAAAATAGGGTCCTGGAAACCCACAATCCGGGCAATAACGTAAAAATTCCTGGCCTGTAAAGTTTTAACCAGGGCCGGTAAATCGGAAATACGTTTGTCGTTACCGGTAATCGCTCCTTCGGCTATGGGTGTCTTGCTATCATACAAAACCTTGCCCGACTCGTCTTTCAGGTCAATTACAACCGCCGTTAATTCGGTCGAGGAAAGCGAGGTCATCACGTTATTAAAGCTAGTGGTCCCGGCAATATCCGCCGGGGCAATATAAGCGGCCTTGACATTAAAAGCTTGCAACGTAATTTCGCTGCGGACGCTCTTGTCAAAGCTAACGCTACCCTTGCGATAACCGGGCGCTCGCGCCTGGATAGTGCCACTTTCCGGGACATCTGAAAAGCTAAAACTGCCATCTGTACCCGTTTCAACCGATTTATTACCCAGGCTTACCTGCGTCCGGGGCAGCGCGTTGCCATTAGCGTCTTTCACCTGGCCGCGCAAAAGAGTCGGAGTCATTTTAATTTCCAGGCTGGTTGTACCTGCTTGGTTAGCCTGATAAGGCCGGTAATTATTATTTTCAACTGTAATGGAATAAGAATCGGTGGCCTGGGGAAACTGAAAAATCCCGGTATTATCAGTCGAAGCTTTAAATGTCTGGACAATCCCGGCGGTCCTGGCTTGCAGCCGGTCGTTGGTCAAAACTAAACTAACCCCGCCCAGAGGCTGGCCGCTATAAGCATCCAAAACCTTGCCATTAACTACCTTGACCAAATTTTGCTTACTTAAAAAAAGACCCCCAAAACACAGCACTACCAAAAATATGTAGACTACAATGGGAGTAAGTTTTGGTTTGGTTGGTAAACTGCTAAGACTGCGCCTACGGCGACCCATGAGCTTTCATGCTCCTTATAGAATCTATTCCTGTTCCTGGCTGGTCACGTTCTCATGCCCACAGACCTCTATCTACCAGTTGACCGGTAGATAGAGGTCTGTTCTAGCTTTTCAGAACAAAGACCTGCGCTGGTAAGAATGTTGTAAGCTACTTTTTGGCCTGGGCAAAGTTCTGCAAGATTTGGTTTGTGTAGTTCCCGCCAGCATTCCAGAGGGTCCAACCCCAGGAGCCGTTATCGTTGGCGGCCTGGATTTGGAGACGGACCCGTTCCGGCGTGTGCTTGACCGGAGCTAAACTGAAATCTTCCAGCCAGGGGCGGTACTTGGCAATCGGTTTGAGTTTTTCCTCAAGCTTATTAGCAATGACCCCGCTTTTAGTGATAATAACGCCAGGGTAATTGCCGGTGGCCCCAGGATATTGCTTCTGGTCGAGGGTGCCAGTCTCAAAGTGGGTCGGATAGACCATGGGGCAAATATAATCGGCCAGGAAAGCCAGGTCGTTATACTGTTGGCCGATGTTATTATCATCCTCGCGCCAGAGACTCATTCCAAACACGTCCAACGACAGGTAAGTATCGGTAGTTTTGAGGATGTCGTAAGTCTTTTTGACCACGTTATTAA
>JAYSYV010001435.1:0-3016 GCA_043727245.1 Chloroflexota bacterium
TTTTGAACGCCGGGTTCTGACTTACACTCCCTCTAATCCCCAGGCTTTTCAGGTAGAGATGGGTAACATTGGCCTGCACTATTACAAATGGCGTTACAATTCTTAACTTGCTAGTCTACCGCTCAATCATCATCGCCTGTTCCGGGCTGGCAGCGCTAAATCAGGGCGGAAATTGACAATAATTTCCGTGATAGCTTCCCGGTATTTTTCGCCAAAACACTCTCGTGTGTGGTTGGTCCTGGCATATTCCCAGGCTTTACGGGACATAATTTCCAAATCAGCGGCTGGCAACTCGGATACTTTCCGCACAGCCTCTTTAACTTCCTCAATGGTGCTAGTTTCTAAAATCACTCCGAAGTCAAATACATCTACCCCCGATTCGTAACTTATAACCGGAATAAGACCGGCCTGCATGCACTGGACCACCCCACCGCACTGGCCTTCACAGCAGGAAGGAAAAATCAGGCCCAGGCAACTGCTGGTAATCCGGGTAAATTCAGGTGATTTGATGTCAATCCAGGCTTTAGTGTGAATATTGGGTGTGTCGTAAAGCTCTTTGTAATAAGCTTTCTCGAAATCTTCCTCTCCGTGAATCGGGCCGCAGACTGTCAGCTCATAGTCCGGCATCTGGGCAAAAGCTTCCAGGGCTATATCCAATCCCTTACGTACTAGCCCGTAACTGCCGAACCATAAAAAGTGTTTCCGGCAAGCTTCAAAATCTTTCTCGACCGGCCAGGGATACAGCACCGGTGCTATAATCGGCACTGGATAGAGCGGTTTTTTGGCGTAAGCGAAAGTATCCTGGGTAAACTTATTACCCAGCACAGTGGCGCAGTCGGCATATTCGATAGCCTGGTTAGGCACTTCGTAGCGGCGCGGCTGTAGAGTAACGCCGCGCCGCTGCTGCACCTCCAGAAGACGGCGCTCTTCGGCAAAGTTCTGGAAGATAATATGGGCTACGTCAATGTGCATTATTTTCAGGCAGTCCTGGTTTATCAGCGGAACTAATCTTTCAAAATTCCAGCGTGAGTCAATAAAGAAGGAATAATTCTTTTTTGAAGGGATATAAACATCATTATCAAACTGAAAAACATCCACCTCAAAGCCCAGGTCTAAAAAAGTTTGGGCCATTTCCAGCGACTCGGAGAAATTGCTGTGCCAGTGCTGCACAGGCTCGCCCGGTTTTAAGAGAAAGGGTTCCAGTTTGTAAGAAAGAAGCACCGTTCCCCTGGCCGGAGACTGCGGCTCAAGGAGCAGATGCTTCCGCGTATCGGTGAGTTTCTTGGTGTAATACTTTCGCACTTTATCTATTTTTTGGTAATACAATGAAGCTTTTTGCAGGTTTCTGCTGATTGCTGAAATTTCCATATCGCCTCTACTTTCATGCCAGAACAAGCCTTTTATCAGAATATTAGCAAACAGATAGACCAGTTAGCCTGACTGATCTGAGGAATATAAAATCGAATAGCCCGGTTCGCGTGGTTTAACCACAACCCAACCGTAAGTGCCACTTAAATTATTATAAAATTACCTGACTACTACTCTATTTGTAAACAGTACTACCGTACAAGCCTAAAATATTATATGATCACATTATAACCGATATATATTAAGATTATATAGTGTCAGCGATGTGTTTTGGGGAAATTTATTAATAATAGTTAGTGTTATGGTAAAGCGGTCTGGGAGGAGGGGGCGGCGGTAAGTTGAATTATTTTTCGGGAGGAATTGGCCGCGCCAAGGCTATTTCCAGACCCTGCGGCAGGTAATTTGAGTTCGGGATAGAGGCGATTCAGGTTGCTCCGATACCAGGGCGTATCTAACAGGCGGGCTTCTATTACAATAATTTCAGACCGGTAGCGCTGGACGTACTGGACATACCACATGGCAAAAGTCGCGCTATCCTGAGTACTGACCAGGACCGCCTGGGAAGGCGCTATGTCAAGTTGCGCTCTGGCCCAGGCTTCGGCGCTGTGGTCCTGGCTCAGGTCAAGCCGGCTGTAATTCGCGCCCAGGCTGATACTCGCCAGGACAAAGACCAGCAGCAAAACCAGACCTGTTAACGTGCGACTATACTTCGGCCAGCGAATTATACCGGTCAGGATTAGCCAACTCAATCCAAAACCGCCGGCAATGGCCCAGAAGGTGAAAAAGGGAATCAGGTAAACCTGGCTGTTGTCGGCGGCATAAACTGCGGCGAAAGTTATGTGACCCACCAGGCCGAGAGAAACCAGCCAGGCCAGCGGGCGGTACTGCGGCAAGGTTATCCAGACCGTTGCCAGCCCCACCCAGCCCAGGGCCAACCCAACCGGGCCAAACTGCTGAAAGAGCAACCCAGCGGTAGCGGCTATCCGGCTCAGGGATTGCGCGAGTGGGGCGGCAAAAAGCAGGTTGCGGTACTCACCGCCGCTGATATATTGCCAGAAAATAGCCGGGTCAGACCAGCTCAAATTATCCCAGTTCGAGGCCGGGTTCTGCCCGCCCCGGCTAACTAATAGCAGAGAAGGTAGTCCGGCCACGAGGCCGAGCAAAACGGCTGCCAGGACCAGCCGTTTCCAGGTGAAAAAGCTGAAGTCTTTTCTGTCCCGTATTGTAAGAAATGCGAAGACTGCCATAGCTAACAGGCTAAAGACCGCCGTCCGGTGATGGCCCACACCCCACCCGGCCACAAAAACGAGTAAATAAAACCGCCCGGCGCTCTCAGGCTTTTCCCACCACCATTCCAGGGCCAGCAGCATACCTGTCAGCAGCAGTAAATTCAGGGAATATATCTCGATTATTATAGATTGCGACCAGACCAGCGGTGCGAAAGCTATACTCAGCCCGGCCAGCCACCCACCGGTCAGGCTGGCTATTTCCGGGAGAACAGGACTAACTTCTAAAGCCGGAGAGCGCCCCAGCAGTTGCCGGTTGAAGCGGTAGACTGCCAGGCTCAAGATGCCTACTGCCAGAGCGCCCCACAAAGCCGTGGTTAGAGTTAGGGCGCGGGCCGGGTCGGGCGACAGAAACGAAAATA
>JAYSYV010001436.1:0-9201 GCA_043727245.1 Chloroflexota bacterium
CTTGAAGGCTGGCACGCCGGTAACATGCGGCACTATTGATGCTATTTCGGAAGGTTTGAGCGTGGGAGTGGCCGCACCGGGCGACCTGATGCTGATGTACGGCACGACTTTTTTCTTTATCCTGGCCCTGGATAAACTGGTATCGGACCCGCGCATGTGGCTTACCGCCTTCGCTTTGCCGGGCCGTTACTGTGTGGCGGGCGGCATGTCCACCACCGGGGCGCTGACGCGCTGGTTTCGCGACCAGTTTGCAGAGGATTTGTTGGCGACTGAACAGCAGGGAGGCCGGTCGGCCTATTCGGTCCTGAGTGACGAGGCCGCCACCGTTCCGCCCGGTTCGCGAGGGTTGCTGGTGCTGCCTTACTGGCAAGGCGAACGCACGCCCATTCACGACCCCCAGGCCAGGGGCATCTTTGCCGGGTTAACCCTGAATCATACGCGGTCTGATATGTACCGGGCCGTTTTAGAGGGCAGCGCCTATGGGGTACGCCAGAATGTAGAGGTAATGCGCCAGATGGGGGCAGACCCCAAACGCCTGGTGGCGGTCGGCGGAGGCACTAAAAGCCGGGCCTGGCTGCAAATAGTCAGCGATGTCACAGGCTTACCACAGGACATGCCCGCCCAGACCATCGGCGCTTCTTATGGAAATGCCTTCCTGGCCGGGTACGCCAGCGGGTTAATTCCGAAATTTGATAGCTTGAACACTGATTGGGTGCGCGATGTGGTTCAGATTGAACCCGATATGCTGAAGCACGCCCTTTACTCCGAATATTATGCTCTCTACGGTCAACTCTACCAGCAAACCAAAGAAATAATGCACCAACTGGGGCGGCTGGCTTAATCCAACAATAAAAGAAGCAGACAATCAGGCCGTCAGGTCTTTGTTAGTAATATCCTGGAGGATGGCCGCGTGGTCGTGGTAAGGGCCAATAGAATGGTTATTTCTAAGGTCGGCCCGGTTGGTAGCCTTTTTGAAATCCAGCCAGAAAACATTCAGTAGCTTCAATATTTCCTGGTTTGTCCTGGTTCTAAAAAATCACACGTTATTTTTCGTGACCGGCTAAAATCAAAAGCTTCTATTTTTTGAAGGTAACATTACCGGTTGCATCAATCCGGCTTACCCCTTTGGTACTTTCAAAACACAGGGCTATCAGATCAACTTCCAGGGACTTCTTAGGGGCCAGTTTAAGGGCCGTGCCGTTTACTACACTATGGGTTAGCCCCGATTCATCAAAACCTGTAAAAGGTTCTAAGGCCATAACATAGACTGATTTATACCAGGGCCAGCCGCTTGAACCGTGAAATTCCTGCCAGAACCACAGATATTGGAATGTCTCTTTAGGCCAGACCATCCCGAAACCTATACCCAATTGGGGGTTAGTCAGACTGTACCAGCCCTCTTTCAACCCGCCGAGAAAGGCTAAATCAGCCGAAGGTTGTGTTTCGGGCGGCACTGACGACATATCCAGGGGTTTAGATTGCTGGTCAAGGGTGTTGGGCCAGCTAAAACGGGTCTTTCTGGGAAGTCTGGTCATCTGGTTGGCCCGGTTTTGCGACTCTATCCATTCCGCCGGAACGTCTATTATCATACCCTCGGCCAGGAAGGGCGCTCCAATCGCAGGGTGATGCCCCCACATGAAATCCATTTCTTCTTCGGACAAGTTAGTTACTTTTTCATGCAGGTACAGGCGCGGGTCGCCTTTCTTCAAACGCATGGTACGCTCCAACTTGAAGGGCGTGCGGAAGGTCTTGACCGTAAAACGCAGGGCGATTTCTTTGGCGCTATCCTCCAAGACCTCAAAGCTCCAGGGCGAGGTGGATGCTTCGCCGTGAAAGCTCATTTCCACTCCCTTATACACACAGGGGCCGCCGCCACTGGGAAATATTTCCTGCCAGCCTCCTTCATAATGGTCCATCCAGGCCACATGTGAGTTGGAGGCGGTTTGAATTCCTTTCCCTGGCTCCTTCAAACCCCATGGGGATTTCCACAGCAGGTCCAATTTGGCCGGTTTATAGGTCAATTCATAAATATCCGCGCCCTTATCCAAAAGCACTGTAATTCGTAACAATTCATTTTCAAGCACAATGGCGGCGCAAGGCCCGACCGTTGTCTGAGTAAACTTACAACCATCCATTTTTGCGGTCCTTTTTAGTGTTTAACGGCTGTGGCTGATTTTATTCCGCCATAAAGCCGGTTTAGGCTCTTGATAACTTCTTTAGCGCTACCTGTTGCGGCTGTAAGCAAGAATTGAGGCAATAGCTGGCCCGCTTTTTCCTGCATCTCATTATAGCTGGGATTCTGGGTCGGGTATAGCTTAAATCCAGAGTTTGCAGAATATTAAAAAATCCCCGCCTTTCCGGCTAACTTCCAATTATCCAGAGCATTTCTAATATTTAACTTTGGCACGTGGGTTTGAAAGATAGAAGCCTCGTTTAGAGGTGGCGCAAAGTCGCCCGGTAGTGGTCTGTGTTCGGCGTGGGTAATAAGGCAGCCTTTAACCTGAGCAGAGTTTAAGCCCTTTTGCAGCAGAAGTGCTGCTGCCGCTGCTACCTGGGGCGCGGCGAAACTTGTGCCAGACCAGACAATCTTCTTAACCGGGGTAATATTCCCTTCAAACTCGACCGGGATACTGCTGCCTCCTCTAATTTCTATTAAAATACTTTCGCCTGGTGCAGCCAGGCTGCCAAAGTCACTAAAGGTCGCGTAACCGGTTCCTTTGGGGCCGTGAATGGCTGCTACCGGAATCACCTGTGCCATCTCTTTAAAAGTGGGAAATGCCTGGTCCTTATAAGCCGCGTTCCCGGCAATTAGGGAAGCGTATTCGGAGTCTTTGAGCAATTCGTAATTAAAGCCGTAGGCAGCCGGTTCCGCCGGGAACTCTCTTTTGCGGCCTTTTCGGCCCATGTGTTTTACCGTGTCGTTACCGGCGGCGGCCACCACCGTTACGCCAATACTACAAAGTTTCTGGCAGGTATCGAGCATATCCTGGTAGTCTATTTCGGGGTAAAGGCTGAGAAAAAGCCCCCAGCTCAGGTTCAATACCAGTTTTTGCGGGTCAAAAATAGGTTTCAGATTCCCCTCGCGCTGGGAGATGGTGCAATATTCATAGATGCGGTTAAGGGCGTATCTCAAAGAAGATTCAAGATTCTCACCATTATCATTGAGAACTTTCACCAGGACGATGTTTGCCTCCGGCGCAATATCTTGCACAATTGAAGCGATAAGCAGGCCGTGATATTGCTCCATAGCTTCATGGCTTAAATCTTTCGTGTTATTTGTTTTATTTGAATCAATTATGACATCAACTTCCGGGGGTAAATCGGTGGACTGCCTCCCGTCCGGTCCCTCAAAACGAATGTCCTCTGATAAATCCAGCCAGTATTTATAGGGCTGATTGACGGTCGGATTGTCGGGAGCGGTATCCAGAATCATTACCGTAACCCCTTTTCCATCCTCACCCGGCTTGCGACTGGCCGCTTCCCAATTAATGAGCGGTAGATAAGGTATGCCATAGAGTTCGCCGGTCAGGCTGGTTTGCGGGACGCTGCGGTCAGGACTTCCTACTCCTTTGCGCGAAAGCAGCCCGGCAACGCGGTCAATTCCAAATCTTACGGGGAATTGTGGCATGATGTCATTAGCAATCCGTAATCGGTTTACTGTACCGTTCAGCCTACCCCTCGTTTCCAGGGCATCTTCCCCCGCAGGCAGCTTGAAACGTAGAAAAGCCGTCGGGCCATCTTTTTGTGGTGGTACTTCCGGCAGTCGCAATTGTTGAGGTCCTTGTCCCTGTAATTCCTCGCCCTGGACTTGCCAGAGGGCCGGGGTTAAAGGCCTTTCGGGTTTGATAAATTCCCACTCCTTAACGTGGACGCGCAAATCCTCTCTAAGTTCGCCCTGCACCTTATCCCAATCGGGGTGTTCGACTTCTGGCTTGACCTCAGCCTTACCAATCGTTTGAAGAAACCAGTCCAGGTCAGTCTGTGGCCCGCTTACAACCAGAATATTTTTAGCGTAGAGGGGCCGGTGCGGCTCAACCTCCGAATGATATGGGTCGCTGGTATTTTGGTCATTGGTTCGTTTCATGAAAACTCTCCTCTATCTTATAAATTCCCGGCGTGGCCTGTCAGGGTGAAAGCCGCCCAGAAAAAAGGATGGGCGTAAGCTTCCTGGTTCAAGAGTTCAATTTGTGCATTTCGGAGGGCCGCCGCCTTGCGTTGTCCGGTCAGCAAACGGCGGTAAAATGAGTCGAAAAGCCGGGACACACTTTCGTCCTGGACTTTCCAGAGTGAAAGTACCAGCGAACTGGCCCCGGCATAAAGGCAGGCCCGACTCAACCCGAGCAGTTCATCGCCGCTGCCTAACCCACCCAGCCCGGTTTCACAGGCACTGAGTGTTACAAGGCTGGCCCGCAGTTCCATGTTAAAAATATCCTGGGCAGTTAGTTCACCTCCGGCCAATTCCAGGGCCGAAAAATAAGGGTTATCCTGGCGCAAACGAGCGTGAGAAGCCAGGTGAATCAGGGCGGCTAACCCGGCCTGTTTTTCAATTTGGGCCAGGCTGGCCGCTTCTTCCAGGAATACCAGGCAATTTTCCAGTTGGCTGCTTTGCTGCAACATCCGGCCTACCGTCCGGGCTTCTTCCAGGCAATACGACAATTCGCCCTGGCTGCTGTACCCGGCCACCAGGGCATAGCTACCGGCTGAGGCGACAACGGACTGACGATTGCCGCGTTTGGTACAAAGTTCAAGCAGACTACTACTGGGTAAATAACTGATTTCTTCCCATTCTTCCAGCAAATATTTCTGAGTTGCGCTGTTGTAAAGGGCAGGAAATGGTAAATAGTGCAGCATCCCATGCGGCACTACGACCATGCGGGTAGACGGCCTGATTTCGGCCACAAGTGGGGCTATCAACCCGTTATAGAGTTCGCCTAACACAGCCCGGACATTCTGGTTAAGGGCAGCTATCTGGCTGGAATGACCGGCAATATTTCCACCTGACAGGTTGACCATGCCGCTTAAATTTAATCGAAACTTTGTCAGTAGGCGTTTCAGGTTCTTTAAAGAAATCAGATTTCCTGTTACTACCCGCGTGCCATTCTGGCGGTCCACCACAAAAGCCAGCAGTTGGTCCCGGCAGATGTAATACTCGACCAGGGTAGTGGCTTCGTCCAGTTGGGCCGGGTCAAAGCGCGGCAGGGTCGGCTGCAAGGTCAAATCTTCGGCATACGCCGAATTACGCACCTGCAACCGCTCTATTCCACGCGATAGCTGTTTTTCGGTTTCGTGCAGGTCGGCAGCCAGTTGCTCACGCTCGTTCACCAGGAGCGATTCTTTAGCCACTACCTCATTATCCTGGTTTAATAGCGGTTGGCCCCCGAAGCGGTTCAACAGTCCAATCAGTTCGTTGCGCCGGGTGCGCCACTGTTCCAGTTCGGCCACCAGTTCCCGGTCATCCTCAGTGCGGATTTTCACCCGCACATCGAGTTCCCCGGCCAGCAGGTCAACCAGGCTCCGGCTTTTACCGCGTTCGACCAGGGTCAGGGCTTCCTGAGCATTTCCAAGTTGCAGGGCCACCGCTACAGCCCCCTGGTAGGCCACTTCTTTATCTTCGATAAAACCGGGACGCTGCTCCGCAGCCACCCGGCCCCACAATTCTTCCAGCGCGGCCAGGCATTGCCGGTAATATTCCAGCCCGGCTTGTGGGTCGTTACGGGCTTCAGCGGCCTGGGCCAGCAAAAGCAAGGCCTGGTAAATTAGCATGGGCATGTGGGCAGTCTGTCCGGTCGTCAAAGCCTGCCCGGCCAGTTGTTCCGCCTCATAAAAATCCTGACGGGCTAAACTGACCTGCCCCAGCAGAATGTTGCAGCGGGCCATACTGACCGATAATTCGTTGCCGCTAAACTCGGTCCTGGCTTGCTGGCAAAGTTCTTCGGCGCGGGCTAACTCACCGAGCCGGAAATGAAGGTTGGCCTGGTCCTGCAAAATATTGGCGGCCATAACTTTACTGCCAGAAGTTTCCAGGATAATTCGGGCTTGCTCGAAAGCTGCCATGGCCTGTCCGGTCAGGTCCAGGCCCACATAAGCCAGCGCGAGGTAGTGATTGGCCCAGCCCGCCACGAAATTAGCGGGCAAATCGGCGGTCTTAATCTGGTGCAGCACGCTTTCGCAGTATTCGGCAGCCCTTAAAAAATTGTTCAGGGCCAGGTAACAGAGGGCCGCGTAAAGGTCGCCCAGCAAAAGGTAGTCCTGCATATTGTTGGCAAGGTAGACCAGCCGTGTTTCGGCCAGGAGCCGCAGCGCCCGGTTGTATTGTCCAAGCTGAATACTGTAAAAGGCGCTGGCGTTTTGATAAAGGGCCACGTTTAACCGGTTGCCCAGGCTTTCCTCAATCTCGGTGGCTTCCTGGGCCATCTCTAGCGCTTCCAAGTATTTATTTTGTTCGTAACTGAGCCAGGAGAGATTATATTTTGTAATAGCCAGCAAATTCCAGAGCTCCTCTGTGGCGATTTCGGTTGCCGGGTCGGCCAGTAAATGCTGTAAAATTTCTTCGGCTTCATGGTAAACCCGGTAAGCCTGTACGTAATCTCCGATTACAGTGTAGCTGTTGCCCAGATTGTTATTAATGCCACAAACCGCCGCGTACTGCCGGTGAGCCAGCAAGACAGCTTTGGCCGCTTCGCCTACCTTGACGGCTTCCAGGTGTTCGCCCAGGAAGTAAAGGGCATGTAATTTACCGATTTGCGAACGAGCCGCTTCCAGATTGTTACCTTCGGATAGGGCCAGGTCGCGGGCCTGGTCGTAGAGTTGGACCGCCCGGCGGTTATCGCCCTGCCAGTTGGCGGCGTTACCTTCGGTCATCAGGGCCAGGATGCGGTGAAAAGGTCGTCCGGTTAACGTGGCGGCGTAGGATAAACTAACTACCAATCGGAGGGCCAGGGTTAAATCCTGGTTGGAAAGTTGCGAGGCCCGTTCTTTTATCTTTAAGGCCAGTTCATCGCCAATAAGCCCGACCTGTTGCTCCAGGAGTTGTTTTGCCTGTTCCCAAAGAGCTTCCTCTTCGAGCGCTTTTATAAAGTCCAAAATGGTTCGCCTGTCCAGCAGGTCTTGCGGAGCAGTCATGTTAAATTATTTGTATTATCTTACCTGTTGTCTGGCAGGTGATTATTGGAGCGAAAAGAAATGTAAAGTACCGTCACTAACGCTTCGCAACCAGGCGTTTTTAGCCAGGTTTAGGCCGGATTACCCGGTAAAATAAGAAAAACGAGCTATAAAACACTTTAATTCTCAGGGTTTTACTGTCAGGCTCTGGCTTTGATTATAATATAGCATAAGTTTTTAACAAAAACTAGACTGCTTCCTACAGGAGGCCGGTTGCCAGGAAGTGCAAGGTTACGGAATTAGCACACCGGTATCGGCTAACCTGTAACCTTGCAGGTTAGCTCTTTTAATACTTTTCTCATGCGACCTGTTCTAAACAATCCGCCGACTTTGGACTTATGGGAGTTCCTGGAAGGCACTAGAAGACCTGATTGGCACATTTGAAGGGCCGGAAGATTGGGCTTTGGAACATGTCCATTATTTGTACAATACGCCGGAAATAAATCAGTTATAATCAATTCAATCTGTCCGGCAGCGTAACCACAAAGCAAGTACCCCCATCATCAGGAAATTCTATCTCAATCTGGCCGTTGTGTAGCTCGATAATCTGGCGGGTGATGTACAGACCCATGCCGATACCGGCGAACCCTCGGCTCTGGGCCTGGTAGAACGGCTCGAAAATGCGTTCGCGGTGTTCCTGGGAGATGCCGATGCCCTGGTCCTTTACACTCAGCCGGATTATATGCCTGGCGGGTTGTTGGGTCAGGGTCAGGGTGATTATGCCACCCTCCGGGCTATATTTTATAGCATTGTCCACCAGGTTGGTCACAATCTGCTCTATCCGCAAAGGGTCCACCAGGGCCATGACTGAGGCCGGGGCATGGATTTCCAGGCTGTGAAGTTCAATGGTGCTGCTAAACCCCTCCACTACGCGCTCTATCAAAGGTGTCAAATTGGTAACTTCGGGTTCGAGGACCAATCGCCCGGCTTCCAGCTTGGAAAGGTCGAGCAGGCGGACAATCAGGTGCAACAGCCTTTCCGATTGCTGGTTAATTGTTTCTAAAGCCCGGCGCAAGCGTACCGGGTCAAGTTCTTTTTGCCGGTCAAGCTGGCGCACCAGCAATTGAGCAAAACCATGCAAGCTGGTGACGGGTGTTTTTAATTCGTGGGCAGCCATGCTCAGGAAATCTTCGCGAATGGTGAGGGCTTGCTGGGCTTCGGCATACAGGCGGGCGTTGTCTACTGCCATTGCGGCCCGGCGGGCCAGTTCTTGAGCTAGACTTAAATCTTGCTCGTCAAAATGATAACCGGATTCGGTCGTGGCAAACGTAAGAACACCCACCACCACGTCCCGCATTTTCATGGGTACAACCATGCTCGAAGTATAGCCAATCCCGCGCAATAGCTTGAGTATTTCCTCGTCCGGCGAGATTGCGACTAACATCTCGTCGGTAATATTCGGGTAATATTCGGGCTGCCCGGAGCGTATAACCTGTGGCATGCCGCTTGGTCCATTTGGGTTGTAAGGGTAACGCTCCCGCAACTCTTTTTGCAATTTCAAAATCCACTCTACTTTAGCCTGGTCCTGGTGGGCTACTGCCAGTTGTTCCGGTATCCCCTGCTGATTGATAATGTGAACCGTACACCAGTCAGCCAATTTTGGTACGACCAGTTGGGCCAACCCCAGTAGAGTAGATGAATAATCCAGAGACGAAGCCAGGATATTACTGGCCTCCGATAAGAAAGCCAGGCGTTGCCGGGCCGTTTCGGACTGGAGGCGTAAAACGGTCTGTTCCTCGTACAGTTCGGCGTTGCTTATCGCAATCGAAGCCAGGTTAGCCAGGGCTGTTGCCACTCGAATTTCTATCTGGCTAAAATGGTGGGGCTGGTGAAAGTAAAAGGCAATAGTGCCGTTTTCGGTCCCCTGGATACGTAAAGGAACCACCAGCATAGAGCGAATACCTTCCTGGCGATACTTTTCCAGGCGGGGGGCTAAACCCGGAATTGCTTCCACATCCTCCGCAATAATCGGAGACTTGATAGAGACGATATTTTCAAAGGAATTGACTGAAAATCCCAGGTATTCCTGGGATAGCCCGC
>JAYSYV010001437.1:0-3013 GCA_043727245.1 Chloroflexota bacterium
ATGCGCCTGCTGCCGGGCGTACGCACTCCCCTGGCTGACAAAGGCCCCCAGGAGATTGACATGATTTGCGTCCGCGAGAATGTTGAGGGGGAATACGCCGGGATAGGCGGAAGGCTCTATAGGGGCAAATCTGAAGAAATTGCCATCCAGGATATTGTCTTTACTCGCAAAGGGACCGAGCGCGTGATACGGTTCGCCTTTGAGTACGCCCGGACCCACGGGCGGAAGAAAGTAACCAGCGCCACAAAATCCAACAGTATGCAATTCAACATGGTTTTCTGGGATGACGTGTTCAAAGATGTAGTCAAAGATTACCCTGATATTACGTCGGAACAGCAATTGATTGACTCACTTTCAGCCCGATTCGTTTCCAAACCGGAAAGCCTGGACGTTATCGTGGGTTCTAACCTGTTTGGGGATATTCTTTCTGACCTGGGAGCCAGTATTTCTGGTAGCATGGGGCTGGCCCCCAGCGCCAACCTGAACCCTGAACGGCGCTATCCGAGTCTTTTCCAGGCCATTCATGGTTCCGCGCCTGATATTTCCGGCAAAGGTATCTCTAACCCAATCGCGACTATCTGGTCGGTCCAGATGATGCTGGACCATCTCGGTGAAACCGAGGCTGCCACCACTCTGATGTCCGCCATTGAAGCGGTGCTTGAGGCCGGGAAGGTGCATACACCGGACCTGGGAGGCCAGTCCACCACCCGTGAGATGGGCGAAGCGGTGCGGGCCAGGTTGCGCGAAAGAGCTAACTCGGTTAATCGGAGAGCTTAGTCGTACGGGATAAATTCATTTGCGCGGCCCAGGAACTGGGCATTGTAAATCGCGAATAACAAACTTGCAGCACTCTTAAAATTCAAATTTAGTCAACCGGAAACGGTTATTAACGAACCAATAGGAGACATTTTTTATGGAATATAGATCACTTGGTCGTACTGGCGTAATGGTTTCGCCGTTGTGCCTTGGAGTGATGAACTTTGGCAAACAAACGCCCGAAGATGAGGCAACTCGGATTGTAGATGCCGCGATAGACCGGGGTATCAACTTTATTGATACAGCCAACGTGTATAACGCCGGGGAAAGTGAGCGCGTTTTAGGCAAAGCTCTCAAGCAAAATGGCAAACGCCAGGAGGTTTTTCTGGCTACCAAAGTCTATAATTCAATGGGTCCGGGACCAAACGAGCGGGGGCTTTCCCGCTTTCACATTATGCAGGCGGTCGAAGATTCTTTGAAACGCTTACAGACCGACCACATTGACCTGTATCAGCTTCACCGCCCTTCCTTTACAATTCCTCACGACGAAACCTTACGCGCCCTGGACGACCTGGTGAAGCAGGGTAAAGTCCGCTACATCGGCACTACGACCTTCCCAGCCTGGAAACTTATGGAAGGGCTGGCGGTCAGCGAGAAATATAACCTGGCCCGCTACGTTTCGGAGCAACCTCCTTATAACCTGCTAGACCGCCGGATTGAAAACGAACTCATCCCCCTTTGCCTGCAATACGGCCTGGCGGTCATACCCTGGTCGCCTATGGCCGCCGGAGTCCTGGCCGGTCGTTACCCGGTAGGTCAACCCCTTCCCGAAGAGTCGAGAGCCGCCGGTTCTCCGCTGATGGCCCAGCGAGTTACCAGCAAGGGCCAGGCTATCGGGCAGCGGCTGGCCGAGATGGGCAAAGAACGCGGTATGACTGCCGGGCAACTGGCCTATTTGTGGGTCAAAGAACAGCCGGGCATAACCGCCCCGATATTTGGGCCGCGCACTTTCGCCCAGTACGAAGAAGCGGTCGAAATCGTGGATAAAACTCTGACTAAAGAAGACCTGGCTCTTTTTGACGAGCTTAATCCTCCCGGTTCGGCGGTATCAGACTTCCACAACAGCTCCGGCTGGATGAAAGCAAAGCTAATGACGGTTGATTAAGAAGGGTATTGTCAAGTTAATACAAAAGCAACTAATTATTGAGCCAAAAGGGGGGGAACCTCCTCGTTATATTGGCCTTAACCTGGAGCTAGTTCTAAAGTTTCTCCAAATATGGCTTATAAGTGGGGAATAATTTACCTCTGAAAATTAACTTGACAATACCGTATGTGTAAACAATATTACATTCAAAAAAACGATGCGTCCAATATTTGTTTTATCAGCTAGTATATTTTTAACATATAGGTGTCCTCAAAAGAAAGAGCAAAGAGGGCTGAGTAACCCTCTATTTAAACTATTAAAATGCCAAACTAACTATGAATGACCAAAACACCTATTTGAGGGCCAGGGCATTCGGGGGCGAGGCCACGCCGCCAAGCTTGTTAAGCGGGGCTGAAGTCATAAAAAACTCATACCGTTTATCCTGAGCGCAATCATCGGCCAGGGCTTCGAGGTAGAACATTTCACCAATGGGCATGCCCCACAAAGGCAAGAGTGTTTGATGCATGAAGGGGGCCATTCCCGGTATAGCCGGAAAGGCTTCAAAGGCTACATTATCGGATGCCACCGCCGCGAAATGATTATTCCATAGAAACCGTAGCGTTTCGTCACCCTGGGCTACGCCCATAACCTGGGGCGGCATCTGGTCGGCGTACGTTATGCGACCAGCCTGGTCCTGTTCCAGATACCATTTCATCCACCCGGTCCGTACCACCAGAATATCACCCGTCTGAAAGGTAAGACCCTGCGTTTGGGCGACTGCCTCCAGGTGGCTGACCGGGATTTCCTGGCGCGTGTTGGGCTGCAAGGCGATATCGTTGGCTTCGGCCCAACGGGCGTAATCCAATAAAATCCCTCGCCCGGCAATGCCCCGCCTGGCCCAGACCTGCATCCCGTTGCGAGTGCCAGGCTGACCGGTTATATCGGCAGCTATAACGCCGTTATAAAAAGCCTGATGGGGAGTATTGCCATAATGGGTCAGACCGTCCCACTGGCTGGAAGATTGAGTATTAAAATCGTGGTAAACATCTTCGTTTACCAGGCGGCCAGGCATTCTTTTGATTTGATGGCGCAGTTTCTCGCGGCGGAAAAAGG
>JAYSYV010001438.1:0-3008 GCA_043727245.1 Chloroflexota bacterium
AAACCGATAAATTTATCGCGGTGAACAAAAAGTAGCGATAAAGCGGCCAGGAACAGAACCAGACTGCCGGTATAAATGCTATTGGCTTCGTTAAAATTAGTCAGGACATTCAGCACAGTATTAATTGGCTCATAATGGGAAGGGTTGTTGCTAATGGTGCCATTACCCAGTAAATCCGGGAAAAAAGCCAGCGGCCACAGGTCAGCCAGCAGTTTAGGTGTGCCTGTATTACTCCTGTCGCCAAGTACCGGGCTGTTAAGGATGTATTCGGCAAAGGGTAATAGCTGTAATGCGGCCATTCCGCCGACTAAGGCGCCGCTTATGGCGAACTGGAGAACCACCCCGCCATATTTGCCGAGCAGTTTTTTAGAGCTAACATACTTTCTTTCCAGCCAAAACAAGCTTACTGACCGGAAGACAAGATAAGACGCTATAACAATAAAACAGGCGTAAAAGG
This sequence comes from Chloroflexota bacterium, assembly GCA_043727245.1. Classification (GTDB taxonomy): domain Bacteria; phylum Chloroflexota; class Chloroflexia; order Chloroheliales; family Chloroheliaceae; genus 54-19. Next base: position 458 of record JAYSYV010001438.1, read on the forward strand.
TCTCAGGATGCCCACCTAGCAAACCAACTAAAAGGCTAGCGCCAAAACCTACCATGGGCCAGATCGGGTAAGGCATATAAATGGCACGGGCCGGCTGTTCGACGTAGGTATTTATAATTTGAAGTTGTAAGCGGGCGAAAATCTTTTCGGCAAAGAAAAGCGCGGAAGGTAAGACTACAATGGTGCTTACCATGGGCCAGCCTAACCACACAATATTGTAACCCGAAAACATGAAGGCGATGGCTCCCACCAGGGCCGCCGTCTGGTCGAGTTTGAGTTGCTTGAGGAAAAGGTAAGTAAAAAGGCCGATAGAGAATAATTTTAAGAAAGCAACAACCATTAAAGCTTGTCTGAAACTCAAAACATAATAAGGTATGCTAAAAGGTGAGAAGACAGCAGACTGGTAATTGCCTATAAGTGGTGCGCCGTTACCATTGTATGGGTTCCATAGTGGTATTTTGCCCGCCCGTAAATTGTCACGGCTGTACATAAACCAGGGCTGAAAGCTGAATACGGTGTCAGTTAAAAGGGAATTACCGGGTCTATAATTAGGCTGTAATTTAATTAAACTATAGGATTGGGTCAAATCGGCGGCTGAATAATAGGAACCGCTGCTATTAGCAAGGGGCGTACTAAAAAAAATTAGAAGAGTAAAAATTAGGATTAGAACCGCTTGCAAAAACTGGTTACGCAAGTAAAAAGCAATTGTTTCAAAAAATTTATTACTTTTAATCTTTGTGCTGCTTTCAATTAGCAGTTGCTTCACTTATAGAAATCCTCACTTTTACTTCTGATAAAACCTGATACCGGCTCTAAGCTTATTCTTTTTCAATTGTTTAGCTGCTACCACTGGTAATCATTGGATAGAGATAGAAGGCACCTAAAAAAGAAATTTACCTCATAACTATGCGCTAAATGGGCCTGGGATCGGGTAGGGTCTGGTTTGTTGGGCTTTAAAAATCGCCTGGCTGTAAACTCAGCCGTATAGTTACCCTTAAAAGGCTGCTCAATTAATCCGGTTTAACACATTTAACGCTTTTAAAAAGGATTATGGGTTTAAGGGGTTGCACATACCGAGAAATCATAGCATAAACTGGCTAGAATTCAACTTTATTTGAGTTAGCCGTTTGACTGTTATTGTAAAGCTTTATATAATTGTTTGGTGCTTTCTCAATATATTGCTCTTTTCCACACCATTGAGGTCGCTAAGGTTTTGCAGTTTCTTTAGTAAACTCTAGCGATCAAATTCACCCCTCAATATTGCCCCTTTCCAGGAGGTTATAAATGCCTGTTTTAGTCTGGTGAGATACCCTGCCAGCAAGGGCAGTAGCACACTCTGGGTACTGTGAAATTAGTAATCATGGTCTTTGGTAACTAAACAGCTTAAAAGTAGAACAAAAGGAAAAAAATGCAAGACTTTAAAGTTAAGATTTTTGCGGATGGGGCGGATAAAGTCGGCATACTTGATATGTATAATAAACCCTATATCAGTGGTTTTACGACCAATCCCACTTTGATGTATAAGGCTGGCATCCGCGACTACACGGCCTTTGCTAAAGACATTTTGCAAGCTATTCCAGACCGCCCGATTTCCTTCGAAGTGTTTTCGGATGATTTTGAAGAAATGGAGCAACAGGCCCTGGAGATTGCTTCCTGGGGTGAGAATGTTTATGTCAAAATCCCGGTAATGAATACGCAGCGTCAGGTTGCCTACCCCTTGCTGGAGAAACTAGCCGGGGCCGGAGTTAAGCTGAACGTAACCGCTTTAATGACTTTAGAACAGGTCCGGGATGTAACCCAGGCTATCAAGAACGGTCCGGCCAGTTGTATTTCAATCTTCGCCGGGCGCATCGCCGATACCGGGGTCGATCCGCTACCTATCATGGTTGAAGCGCTTGAGATCATGCGCCCTTTCCCCCAGCTTGAACTGATCTGGGCCAGCCCCCGCGAGGTTTTAAATGTTTTCCAGGCCGATGCGATTGGCTGTCACATTATCACTGTGACTAACGATATTCTTAAGAAGCTTTCCCTGGCAGGCAAGGATTTATATCAGTACTCGCTGGAAACGGTTAGGATGTTTTATGATGACGGGCAAAAAGCCGGGTTTGCGCTGGACACCGCAGCCGCAAAGGCTACAGTTTAAGTTTAAGTTTAAGTTTACTATAGGCATCGCCATAGGGTGTCAGAATCTAAATCCTAAAGGGAGCCTTCAATGCAATTTTTCGTAACCGGAGGGGCCGGTTTTATCGCCAGTAATTTAGTAGACCGGCTACTGGATGAAGGACATAGTGTAGTAGCTTACGATAATTTTTCAACCGGGCTTCCCCAACAGTTCCTTGAGCAGGCTCTACGTAGTTCCAATTTCCAACTGGTGGAAGCCGATCTATTGGAGCAGGCCAGCTTGAATAAGGCCATGCAGGGAGCCGATTTCGTCTTTCACCTGGCGGCTAACGCCGATGTACGGCAGGGCATTGAGCATCCCAGCAAGGATTTGCACAATAATACTATTGCTACTTTTAACGTGCTTGAGGCGATGCGCCACAACGGGGTC
>JAYSYV010001439.1:0-3007 GCA_043727245.1 Chloroflexota bacterium
GGCCACGCCGGTAAAGCCAGCGATATATATTCGGTGGGTGTCATGGCCTTCCAGCTTATTACAGGGCTGGCCCCTTATCAGGGCAACCAGATGGAGCTAATGGACCGGCACATCAGACAGCCTGTGCCAAAACTGAGCGACCGCGCCCCCGGTCTGCCCTATCCGCTTGCCCTGGATAACGTCTTTGCCGCCGTACTAGCCAAAGACCCCAAACAGCGCACTCGTCCGGCGATGGAATTTTCAAGGAGATTTAACGCAGCACTGACCCCGGTAGCCCCGGCCATTCTAAGGCCAGACCAACCCTTGCCCGGTCCAATCAACCCGGCACATATAGCGAACCCGGCCCTTCCGACAGGTTCAAATAGCCCGGTCTATCCTTCCAGACCTATTTTCCAACCGCCGAACAATCAAGGCTCACCACCTAATCCGGCCTATACTCCCAGGCAACATCCAAACCAACCCCAAAGAGCAAACCCGGCCTCACCGGGCAATCAATATCAGGCATCTCAACCGGTGTCGCTACCGCCAGCCCTTGAAAGAAAACCGGCCCGGCGGTGGAATAAAGTTTTAGCGGCTATAGGCGGAGTAGGGGCGGTTTTAGCTCTCCTCCTTCTCGGTACGATAGCTTTTATAATGGGTGGCTTTGGCCCCAGGCCAGTTGAGGCAACGCCGGTGGCGCTGGTTGCTACTATCACACCCGCTATCAACCAAACTACCGCGCCGCCATTGACGACCCTGACCCCGGTCGCGACTACTCCGCTACCAGCCGTTACCAGTCTTCTACCGACCTCGGCCCCGAAAATCCAGCCAACCCTGAAGCTTTTAACTTTCACGCCGGTATTGCCAGGCCACTCGCTGGGAGTGAACACGGTTGCCTTCAGCCCCGATGGTAAAACCCTCGTTTCCGGCAGCGACGACAACACTCTTAAAATAAGAGAGACTGCCACCGGTAAAATCTTGAATACCTTGCAGAATCACATTGATGTGGTGCTGGGCGTAGCCTATAGCCCCGATGGCAAATTCATTGCCTCGGCTGGCCGCGACAAAACCCTAAAATTGTGGGATGTCACTTCGGGCAAGGTTCTCAATACCTTCGAGGGCCACGCCAGCCCTGTCCGGTCGGTCGCCTTTAGCCCGGACGGTAAAACTCTCGCTTCGGGCGGCAACGATAAAACCGTGCGCCTGTGGGAAGTCGCTACCGGCAAGCTGCTCAATACCCTGACCGGCCATACCGGCATTGTAAATGAGGTTGCATTCAGCCCGGACGGTAAAACCCTGGCCTCGGCCAGCGACGATAATACTATCAAGCTGTGGGAACCTGGCTCCGGCAACCTGATTAATACCATCCAGGGACAAGACTCCTATGTCCGAGCTATCGCTTTCAGCCCGGATGGCAAAAGCCTGGTGGCAGGCAACGCCGACACCACCCTCAAACTGTGGGAAGTGGCTTCAGGCAAACAGTTAAATAGCCTGACCGGTCATACTGGCCCCATCAAAGTGGTAGCTTTCAGCCGGGACGGTAAAATTATTGCTTCGGCCAGCCAGGACAACACTTTCAGACTGTGGGAGGCCACCACCGGCAAACAACTTAATACTATTCCGTACAACCTCAACTGGCTGACTTTCAGCCCGGACAGCAAGACCCTGGCAACGGCTAGCCAGGATAAAACCGTCAAATTGTGGGAAGTAGCTTCCGGCAAGCAGCTTGATTCCTACCACAACCAGACCGACCTGATTTTATCGGTGGCGATTAGCCCGGACGGTAAACTGCTGGTGTCATCCAGTGACGATATAATCGTGAAAATTTGGGAGGCGGCTTCGGGTAAAGTCGTGACTACTTTGCAGGGCCATACCGCTTCGGCCAGGTCGGTCGCTCTCAGCCCGGACGGCAAGACTGTCGCCTCGGCCAGTTACGACAAAACGCTCAAGCTGTGGGATGTTGCATCCGGTAAAGTACTCGCAACCATGCAAAATAGCGCCGGGGCAGTGGTCTTTAGCCCGGATGGTAAGACTCTGGCCTCGGCCAGCGATGAGAACACCATAAAACTATACTATGTCGATTCAGGCAAGCTGTTTAATACCCTCCAGGGCCATACTGAAAGTGTCAAAGCGGTGGCTTTTAGCCTGGACAGCCAGACCATTGCCTCGGCCAGCGGCGATAATACGGTCAAAATGTGGGATGCTGCCACCGGTAAGCTGCTGAATTCCTTTCAGGATAATACTAACTGGCTGGCTTTCAGCCCGGACGGTAAACTGCTTGCCTCGGCTGGCAATGACAAAAGCATCAAGCTGCTTGATATTTCGACTGGAAAACTTTTGAGTACTATGTACGGGCATAGTTCGGCGGTTTCGTTTGTAGCTTTCAGCAAGGACAGCAAGTATATTATCAGCGGCGGAACCGATAAACTGGTAAAAATCTGGGATTTAGCCGGGACTGAGCTTTACAGCACTACAGTTGACCAGACTTTCGGCTTGAATACCCTGGCGCTTACACCGGATGGCACACAGTTGCTGACCGGCCACCTGGACGGTTCCCTTAAAGTCTGGCAGATTCAATTCTAGACTCACTTTGCTAACTCTTTTCGGAATTAAAAATGCTTCCCAAAAGCCAGGATGAGTAGCCTTTTGAATAAGTGTAAAACTATGAGGCCAATTCGTGAAAACTAAATCGAAAAGTTAAGCTTGAAGCTCGTTTATGTATATGGAGTATGTATTTGCAGGAAAGTAATCTATATCACATAAAGTAACAACGTAAGACTGTAAAATAGTAGAGTATTATCAGATTTAGCGGATTGTTGTCGCCACAAATTTGACTTGACCATGTTCAACTCACTCAAATATACTTAATATTAAGATATTACCGGGTATCAATCGCCTTTAGTAATATATAATTTCTTTTAAGTTATTGACGTTTGGACAAATTAAATCCTATATATAGAAGGTTTGTACGACTACAGTACAATATGTTGTAAGATATGCGGGTATTTACTATGTTAAGACCCAAAAA
>JAYSYV010001440.1:0-3006 GCA_043727245.1 Chloroflexota bacterium
ACGGCCCTTAAAGCCAGCCCGGCGGCTTTCTACAGTCCCAAATATGCCGAACTGGTAACACCCGGCAACTTTGAGGATGACTGGCAAAATTTGGCTGAGTGCGATTGGATTATCGAGGTGGTGGTCGAGCGGCTGGACATCAAGCGGGACGTTTTGAGCCGTATAGCGGCTGTAGTTGGCCCTGAAGCGATTATTTCCAGCAACACCAGTGGCATTTCGCTGGCCTCTATGACCGAAGGTTTGCCGGAAGATTTCCAGCGCCGCTTCCTGATAACTCACTTCTTCAACCCGCCGCGCTACATGAAGTTGATGGAACTGGTAGCTGGTCCAAAGACTGACCCGGCCCTGGTAGACTTTATGCGCCGCTTTTTCGAGGAGAAACTGGGTAAAGGGGTTATCCTGGCGAAAGATACGCCCAACTTTGTTGCCAACCGCATAGGTATCTTTGGGATGATGTCAACCCTCCACCGCATGGCCGAAAGTGGCCTGAAAGTCGAGGAAGTAGACGCTATCCTGGGTAAAGCCAGTGGTCGGCCCAAAAGCGCGGCTTTCCGCACCAGCGACCTGGTGGGACTGGATACTTCCTTGCACGTGGCTCGCAATGTCTACGACAACGCCCCGGACGACGAGCAGCGCGAATTATTCCGCGTGCCGGACTGGATTCAGAAACTGGCCGATAATAAGTGGCTGGGCGACAAAACGGGCCAGGGCTTTTATAAAAAGATTAAAGCGGGCGGTCAGACCAAAATTCTGGCCCTCGACCCGGCGACCCTGGAATACCGCGAGCAAGACCTCAAGCCCCTGGCCGATACCAAACTGGAAGAAGCCGAACGCCGCTCCAGTCCGGCCAAGCGAATTGAAACGCTGGTCAACCTGAACGACCGGGCCGGGAAATTCGGCTGGGATGTGCTGGCCGATACCCTGCTTTACACCGCTAACCGTCTGCCCGAAATCGCCGACGACATCCTGACGATTGATAACGCCATGAAGTGGGGTTACAACTGGGAGTTGGGCATTTTCGAGACCTGGGACGCTATCGGGCCGCTGAAAAGTGTCCAGCGCATGCGCCAGGAAGGCCGACAGGTTCCCCAGTGGATTGTTGACTTCATCAATCGCGGCCAGGATTTCTTTTACATCGAGCAAAACGGTAAAAAGAAATACTGGGATTTCAACGAAGAACGCTATAAGGTTTTACCCGAAAATTCCGGCGTTATAAGCCTGGCAAAATTGAAGCAGGATAAGGCCAATGTACTGCGTACCAACGAGAGCGCCAGTCTGCTTAACCTGGGCGATGGTGTGCTGCTGCTGGAATTTCACGCCAAGCTGAACTCGATTGACCCCGATATGGTCGAGATAGGTTTTCGGGCGCTTTCCGCTCTCAATGGCGGCGACCAGTACAAAGCCCTGGTAATTTCCAACGAAGCCGACGACTTTTCGGCTGGCGCGAACCTGTTCCTGGCCCTGATGGCGGCCAGCCAGGAACAATGGGGCGAACTGGAAAAAAGCGTCAAAGCCTTCCAGGATTTCAACATGGCAGTGAAATATTCGGTCAAGCCGGTGGTGGTCGCTCCGTTTGGCCGGACGCTGGGCGGTGGGGCTGAAATAGTGCTGGCCGGGGCCAAAGTCCGGGCCTATGGCGAGAGCTATATCGGGCTGGTCGAAGTGGGTGCGGGTCTGATACCGGGCGGCGGCGGTTGCAAAGAGCTTTTGCTGCGTCAGGCTCAGAAAATGCGCGGTATGGGCGGTCCAATGCCTGCTGTCCAGAAAACTTTTGAAACTATCTCTTACGCCAAAGTTTCGACCAGCGCCGAGGAAGCCCGTTCGCTGGGCTTTCTTCGCAAGACCGATGTGATTTCGCTCTCAAAAGAGCGGCTCATCACTGAGGCCAAAGCCGACGCTCTGGAATTGGCTAATAGCGGCTACAAACCGCCCGAACCGGCCATGTTCAAGCTGCCCGGTGAAGGTGGCCGGTTGGCTATCGAGCAGGTCATTGATGGCCTGGTCCTGACCAAAACCATCAGCGAACACGATGCCCTGGTCGCCTATAAGCTGGCCTATGTCCTGACCGGCGGCAACACAGCCAGCCCGGCCCAGGAAGTTGACGAACAGTTCTTGCTTGACCTGGAACGCGAAGCTTTTATCGCCCTGTGCAAACTACCCAAGACCCAGGAACGGATGCAGCATTTACTGATGAAGGGCAAGCCTTTACGCAATTAAACCAGCTAAAGGGGTTTAACCGGGTTGGATGGTTGAGCCTTTTGATGACTGGCAACAGATAACTATTAGTTTTGTCGAAAGTTTGGTAAAAATGAGTGAGAAATTGAGCGGTGATAACCAACAACTATTGGTTATAAATTGTGCCAAAACCTGGCAAGAAGTTGAACGTGAGAGAGTCTATATTTGCCCGGCGGAGCAGGGTTCTTATAACCATAAACCCAGCCGTTACTTCGGGTTGTACCGCACCATGAAAGTGTCGCACGTAGCCAATATCGAAGCGGTAGTAAAAGTCTTCCCGGACGAGACTACCCAGTTTGAATGGATTACAGGCGGAGGCCGGGAGCAAGATTACCAGCAAAAAGCCCTGACCTATGCTCTTAACCTGCGGCCTCGCACCGACCTTCCCGTTAAGGTATTCATCCTGGGTATCTTGCAGGAAACGGATTTCAAGAAAGATACCCGTGGCAGTATGCAGGGTAGCAAGCAGTATATTGATGTCAGCAAACTCAATGTTGACTCAGCCGGGTTTCTGGCAATGAAACTCCGGGGCAAGACCTGGGCCGATTTTTAATAATCTCTATAAAAGCCTGTCTATTTAGCTTGAGAAAGAAGACAGGCTCTTCTTGACCACCAGAAGCTTGAAAAGCAATCCCCACAATATCTCATAAAAGAGTTGACAACTTTAGGTTTGCTAGAAGATGCTGTTTATAACGTTTTGTGGGAAGCATCTAAGGTCAGAAACGCAGTTGCACATGGCTATTATGCTTCTGAAAATGAAACAGTTCTGAT
>JAYSYV010001441.1:0-3006 GCA_043727245.1 Chloroflexota bacterium
GAGCGGGAAGGGTCCAAACCCTGTTCGAGCGCCCGACCATACCACCACATGTACCAGATATTCTGGTAGCCGTCGCCGGTAGTGGCCCCACCCCGCAAATTGCTGCCCATCTGAAGAACCAACGGGAAAGTTAGTAGTAGCGCCAGCACGGTATAAATAGCCAGCGCCAGCCAGTCGGACCGGCGGTTGAACCAGCTTAATGCGGCATGGTCTGGCGGCGCAGCAATTTCATTCTCTTTATTTTCTTTAATAGTTGATTCAAACATTCAGTTTTATGTAGGGTTTTAAGGGTTTAGAAAGCACAGTTTAATTATAACACGCCCGCTTTTTTGGCGAAAATAAAAACAGGACATCCAATAAGTGGATGCCCTGCTAAATTCTAAACCCGATTAATGGGTATGGGTGGTTCCATCATCGTGCATATGGGGGGTGCCTTTCGGATGGGCCGCATCACCGGCTTTGTCGCCGACCTTATCGACTGCACCTTTGACGGTATCGACGGCATTGCCCGCGAAATCCTTTACCTTACCCAGAAAGCCCTCGCCTTTGCCTTTGGCTTCGTCGGCATGGCCTTCCGCTTTCAACTGGTCGTCACCGGTTACACTGCCGGCCGCCTGTTTGGCTTTACCGCCAAATTCGTCAGCTTTACCCTTTACTTTGTCGCCTAATCCTTCATTCATGTGGAACTCCTTCCCTCATCGCTGTTTCTTAAAATTCCAACTGGCTTTTAATACTGCTTCTCAAAGCCTCATGACTCTTCCATTATAGGTATAGCAGAAGTTGTGCCAGAACAGCCGAAGTGATTAAGTTGTGCCATATCCTAAAGCGGTTATTTACAAATCAAGGCCAGACGCTTATTATAGGTAACACGGACCGTTTATACTGAATCGTGTGTTAATTCAAGGAGATTTTAAGTTGAGCCAGGCAACCCTTCCCAATATTATTGATCTCAGCCCACAGACTCCTACGGGCGTGTATGAGCCAAACCGGGGCAATTTCTCGGTCAAGTTGCTGGTCCTCCACGATACAGTCGGCTCAATCCAATACCCGGACCGCAACGACCTGGGCGTAGATGCCTCCGGCTACCAGAGCCGCGAGAACGGCACTATTCGCTGGTTCCAGGGAGGTGGCGAGGTTTCGATACATTACCTGGTAGGACCGGAAGCAACCGGAGCGAAGGTGTACAGGCTCTGCCAGGAAGGCTGGGTAGCCTATCACGCCGGAGGTACAGGCAATTATCCGTCTTCGTGGCACGCCCCCGATGGCACTTTTTACCAGGGCCAGGTCAATGGGGTAGGTATTATCAACTGGATAAGTATCGGCATCGAACGCTGGGGAGGGCTAACTGAAGCCCCCGGACCCAACCAGACTAATGCTATGCTTGGCCTCGCTACCGATATTGCCCGGCGCTACCAGTTAACACCCGACCAGATTGTGTCCCATAAACAGTTGGAAGGCGACCGTCAGGATGGCGTAGTGCTGCTGACGCTCATCCGAACCGCTGTGTCCCAGGGCCAAACACCCGCTTTAAGTCCCAACACTGCTCAAAATCCGCCATCCGACCCCAACCAGAAATCGCCTTCTGAGCTAATCAGTGCGGGCCTGAGCAAATTGATAGATTTCTTAACGCCCAAAGGCAGCCCTAACGCTCCCATCGGCTTTCCGGCGGGCATCGGGGAGAACCCAAATCCTAACCAAAACAGTCTGCTACCACCGATTTATATCGGAGGCACTTTATCTCAGGGAGTGAGTGGGGTTGTGCCATACCTGGGAGCGGGCGTGGTCAAGAATAATGGCTCAATTGTCCACGAAAAACCCTTTGCCGAGGCCCAGGTGGTCAACACTCTCAACCAGGGAACAGCTTTGCGTTTGAGCGCCTATACCGACAAAGGTAGTAATAACGGCTCTGGTACGCGCTGGTATTTAATAGATGCCGCTGACGGAGGCGGCTGGATTTACGGTGGAGCGCTCAACTGATGAAGCTTATCAAAGGGCCAGGGCCAATCAGATTGCTGGTAAAAGCAGCGCGATCCAACTTTTATTTGGCGCTTTTATAGAATACAATACAGTCCTAAATACTGGACAGGGCTTGTCAATCTAAAAGCATAGTTTGTGTTAAATGTCAGTCAGCACATAGAAAGAAGATTACATCTAAGTAATATGGCAAGATTGACACATTTTCTGCCAGTTCAACCCTTGTATATTTGAGTTGAAATAGTTATTATTAATTCATATGCTGCTTTTATTTTTTGCGTGTTTGAAAAAAAAATATACTTGGCTATAGGAGCAGGTTAACTTGAAGACCGTGGCGGTTCTTGACGACGATCAAGCGCTAATCGAATTGTATCAAACTGTATTAGAGGATGAGGGGTATAGAGTCCACCCGGTGGCTATATCCAGGCAACTATCCCAGATTCTAACCAGAATTAGCGCAGTTAACCCGGATATTTTAATCCTGGATGTTCATATTCCGGGATTGAACAACCTTGACATACTTAAAAGTATTGAAGCCAGCCCCAACCTGACAAAATTAAAGGTGCTGGTTTGTAGCGCCAGTCGTCCTTCCTTGAATAATTTGCAGGAGTTGCTGGTAAAAGCGAATCTGACTGTACCAGAGTTTTTAGAGAAACCTTTTGACCTGGACGAACTTTCCCAGGTAATTACGGGTATGTTGCAGGTTTCGTAACTAAATTTTCTTGAACAGGAAAATGTATTCGTGCTTGAAGATATAAAATCCGCCCATTAAAGCTCGGTATTTCCATAGCTCTTGCTGGTTGCGTTTCCCGGCGGTATGCTCGAAATTCTTCACGATGATGCTTTTAAGCTGGAAACCCTTTTTCTGAACCTCGTTCATGGTCATAAAGCCCAGCGGAATCCATTCTCCTTTGCAAAATTTATCGCCAATTACCAGGGCCAGGTAACGACCCTTGTCCAGTACTGCCCCGGCTCCATCCACCACCCGGCCAATCATTTCCAGAAAAGCTTCCAGCGAGGGCGCATTCGATA
>JAYSYV010001442.1:0-3005 GCA_043727245.1 Chloroflexota bacterium
TTTTTGCTGTAAGTTATGAAAGATTTACCGCCAGAATACGCCCGTAAAATAGAAAAAACAATTTAAAAGTCGCAACCATAAAGTTATAACAATGAATAATGAAAATAATCCACAAAATGAAATAATCCAAAATGTTGAGAATGAGGAACTGAGCGATGAGGAACTGGATAAGGTGTCAGGGGGTACAAAAGATACACTAAAGCCGGTGGACCTGAACCAGCTTCAGCGATTGATGGAACAAAAAGGGCAAGTAAAGTCCATAATTTCTAAATACTATGAAAGCCAACAGTGATACTCAGTCAGGAATTACCTCGAATCTCAAAGCATCCTGAATCCTGGTTAGATTATCTCTAAAAAACCAGGGCCGTGTAATCAGGCTTTACCGCTGAGAGAGGCGGGCCGTCCCAGGTAGTCGCGTCCAGGGGCGGCAATCCCGGCCTGACGAATTGTTGTAACAGGCAGCGCACCGAGTCGGGGTCGGCCACAACCTGAACGTGGTCCAGGGAACGGTTGAGCTGTTGGCCCAGGTCTATATGATTTACTTTGACCTGCCAGGCTGTCCCATCGGTTCTGGTGGAAGGTAAGGCCATGTGGGCCGACCACTGCGGCACGATGCTATCGCCCGGTCCATAACTTGTGGCTGGTTGTGGTGTTAGAGGTTGGCCGTGTTTATATAAGGGTGGATTAGCCTGTTTTTCCAGTTGCAACCTGACCAATGTTTGAACGGTGGAGCTATAAAAGCAACTAATTTCGTTCACCCGGTCAAGCCGGTCCAGGTTTTCGGGCCGGTCCAGGTTTTCCAAAAGGCTATTTTCGGGACAACCAAAAGGATAAAGTTGTTCCTGGCCGCTTTCGTCCGGCGAATAAAGGTAATTGGTTTGCCGGACGGGCAGAAAATCCCGGATGGATTTGAGGTTATCCTGGATATAATAGTACAAATCAGGCAAATTCTTTCCCCGAATACCCCAATAAATATAAGCAATCCGCTTGTAGGGCAGCCAGGTATCAAAAGCCTGGGCCAGCAGGGCGATGCTCTGCGCGTTGGTTATCGGAATACCAATCCGGTTGCTATCGCCGCCTTCGTAAGCATAATAAGCTGCAATCGCGCCCTGCTGAGGTGAGGCCACCAGAACCAGACGGTTGACTTCCCCGGCATGGTCGGCGCTCTGGACGTAAGTCCGGCCCACTACTCCACCCATGCTGTGACAAATCAGGTCAACCCGACTGTAATCCACTGGCCGGGGCGAGCGACCGATAGCTTTCTGGGGCGATAAGCCGCGAATCCGTTTGACCTCGGCAGCCAGCAAAGGGGCCAATTCAATGCCACTCCGCCGCCAGTCATAGGCAAAGCTAAAGAGCGAAATGCCCGGCACGTATCCAATGCGCGTAAGTCCGGCTATCAGGTTGTAATACGCCCCGGTAACGGGATCGAGGCGGCCACGCGGATTGGGCGGCCATGTTCCCAGCAAGCCCGGTATTATGATAATCGGGTGGATTACTTCGGGCAGCAAATCCGGCCAGTCTGGCGAAGATATTTTGATAAAAGGGAACCGGTTGGTCAGCTTCGACAACCGGATAGTTGCCAAAATTTTACTAAACAAAGCAAAAATATTTCTGATCAAATTAAATCCGAACCTCTTAGCGATTTATTTTATAGCGAAAAAAAAGTTCGTTAGTCTGTTCGTAGAGCGAAAGCAGATTGAGCCGGGGCATCTGTTCAAGCGGAAAGCCGTGACCAGGACCAGACAGGATGGTGCTGTTGGCCGCCCCTCCGACAAGTTTGGGAGCCAGAGTCCAGAAGAATTCGTCACCCAATCCTCGCGAGATAAACGAGAAATTGAGGCTGGGACCGCCTTCGCAGAGCAGCCACCGGATTCCCAGTTCCCGGTATAGATAAGCCAACAGCCAGCTTTCGTCCGGGCGACCACCTTCCCGGTCAGGCACGCGCAGAACCTGGGCGTAGGGCTTGAACGCAGCCTCTTTCTCGCTTGAGGCAGACTGTCCCAACACCACCAACCGGTTAGCGGCTTTTTCGCGGTTGAAGAATTTCTTATCGAGGGGCAAATTGCCATCCTGCGAGATAACTATACCGAGCGGTTGAGGTCTAGCCGGGAAATACTGGTGGCGTTCAGAGGCGGCTTCGGGCTTTATCTGGGGTACATATGCGTCACGGCGAAAAGTTTCGGCCCCGACCAATACCGCATCGGCAGCAGCCCGCAAGCGGTGCATCAATAAGCGGTCCGTCGCGCTACCCAGACCCTCGGCGTTGCCGCTGACGCTGACCGCTTTACCATCCACGCTGGCAACCATATTAAAGAAGACATAAGGCCGCCGCCCACCATCTTCCAGGGACACGCCTTCGCCTGGGAAGTTTAATTCGGGTACACTGTAAATATTTTGGGGAGCAAGGTCCGGTTTGTTAGCAGGAAAGAGCCGTTGCATAGGCAGTTTGAATTAAATTGAAGTTTAACAATGACTGGCCGGTAAGTAGAAAATCCGGTATAAGCCCCAAATTTTCTACTTACTAGTTTTGATAGCCCTTGTATAGAAAAAGAGCCTGGATACGAAGTACGCGGGGGAAGGCCGCAAGAACTAAAGTACGTCTTTGGTAAGGGTACTCAGGAACTCGGCGTTGCTGGCAGTCTTGGACATCCGGCCTAGCAAAAGCTCGATACCTTCAGTGCCACCCAGGGCCGAAACCATCCGGCGCATAGTCCAGACTTGTTTGAGAGCGCTGTCTTCCAGCAAGAGTTCTTCGCGTCGAGTGCTGGAACGCTGAATATCAATCGAAGGATAGATGCGGCGTTCGGCCAGCTTGCGGTCCAGGTGAAGTTCCATGTTACCGGTTCCTTTAAACTCCTCGTAGATTACATCGTCCATTCTGGAGCCGGTATCCACCAGACAGGTGGCAATAATGGTCAGGCTGCCGCCTTCCTCAATATTACGGGCCGCGCCGAAAAAGCGCTTTGGCGGATAAAGGGCCACCGGGTCAATACCGCCGGTGA